>NZ_JBWMAW010000005.1:0-231418 GCF_056521395.1 Rhodoferax sp. LS1R11 | reverse complement strand
CCTGACAACAGGCCCCAGGGGCCACAAAATAGGGCGATTGACGCTTCGTTTTCAAGAAATCGCACTGTCATCAGCCTCGGCTGGCGTTTTGACGGCACTTGTTCAGCGTAGCCCTAAAGCACGGCTTGATCCGCGGTTGTGATTATTCCGACCTAAGAACCGAAAGCTTTGATGTGGTTTTCAACGCCACCTCAGCAAGCCTGCGTGCTGAGCTGCCTCCAGTACCTGCCAATGTTTTTGGTAGTGACTGTCTGGCATACGAACTGGCCTATGGAAAGGGTCTAACTCCTTTTCTGCGCTTGGCACAGAACGCCGGTGCCAAGAGGTTGGCAGATGGTGTTGGCATGTTGGCCGAGCAGGCTGCTGAAGCCTTCGCTTGGTGGCGAGGGAAGCGTCCGCCCACTGACAAAGTCATAGAGAAGCTAACCGTTCCTTTGGTCTGATCGTGAAATAAAAAATAATGGATCGTTCCCATGTGTTGATGGATGAAGCAACGCCCGTTCGCATCACGAATTTGGTCGTTCATGGTGGCTTGCGTTGCGCATTCTCAGTTAGACTGAACCAAAGGAGTCATCACTATGGCAGGCGTATTCGGTAAAGATCCCAACATGAAGAAAAGCAACCAGGCGGAGCTCGAAAGGCTCAACCTGGAGCGCAAGCGCAAATTGGCAGAGGCGGCGCTCAAGTTCACTCACAAGCGACCGGTTGTTCCAGGCAGTGAAGCAGCCGGGAAATAACGTCTATTCAGATAAAAAAGAAGGCCCCTTGATTGGGGCCTTCTTTTTTGCTGCCAGCCTGGCGGATTTATTTGCCGTTGATCGCCAGCAACTCGACCTCGAACAACAGGGTTGCATTGGGCGGAATCACGCCGCCCGCACCGCGTTCGCCATAGGCAATGGCAGCAGGGCAGGTCAGCTTGGCTTTGCCTCCGACCTTCATGCGCTGCACGCCTTCGGTCCAGCATTTGATGACGCCGTTCAAGGGAAACTCGATAGGCTCGCCACGTTTGTAGGAGCTGTCGAATTCCTTGCCATCTGGGAACGTGCCGCGGTAGTGAACCTTGACTTTGTCACTGGCGGAAGGACTCGCGCCATTGCCGTCCTTCAACGATCGGTACACCAGGCCGCTGGCGGTCACCACCGCGCCGTCTTCCTTGGCTGCGGCTGCTGTGACTGCGTTTTGAGCCCACGCGGCGGGCAGGATGGACAAAGTGGCCGTGAGAAGGGCTGCGACTCGTAAAGCTTTTTTCATGGGTATGGGTAGGGTTGCGTTAAGGTGACGTCGCATTGTGACTGCTTGGCGCAATCTCTGGGTGGGCCTGGCAAATAAGTGTCTGCCGGTAGGCAAGGTAATCCATGGCCGTCCGCTGGGGGGCCTCCACCATGGGCAAATGTCCAAGACCCGGCAGCAGGTGAACCTGACTGTCTGTGAACAGGGCATGCAGGGCATCGGCCCCGGCGGGGTCAAGAATACGGTCTTGGGCTCCCCATACGATCAGGGTTGGCGTTGTCAGTGCCTGGTAACGCGTCTCCAGCAGGGGTGACTTGGCGAGTTGGGCCAGAATTTTGGTGTGCAGCTCACGGTCGGCTACACCCCGGCGGCCCAATGTGGTGCGAACCGAATACGGCAAAAAAGGGGGGCGGTGGGTGCTGGCACGCAGGAGTGCCGTGAAGTCGGCTTCAGTGTGCAGCAGCAAAGGCGTTTCTCCGGTTGCCCCGGCGTGCTTCATCAAGTCAGAATCGTGCGCGGCCTGCGTACCGGCGGCATCCAGCAGCCACAGGGTGGCGACCCGGTCCGGGTAGCTGGCCGCAAACTGCGCGGCGATAAATCCCCCCATGGAGTTGCCCCCCAGATGCACGCGGGTGAGTTGGCGTTGATCCAGGAACACACGAAGGCGCTCCACCTGATCGGTCATGGTGTAGTTGGCTTGCAGGTCTCGGCCCGCATCGCCAAACCCGGGCAAGTCGGGACAGATGACGTGGTAGTGGGGGGTGAGAAACCGCGCAACGCGCGTGAAGTTGTCTTTGTCGCCCGCGAATCCATGGATCAATACCAATGGCTCACCGGTGCCGCCTTCCAGATAGGGCATGGCAAACCCGCTCACCTGGCTCATGCGGACCTGCAGGCCCGAACGCCAACGCTCCAGGTTCAAGGCAAGTCGTGTGGCGGAGCCTGGGGTCAGCCGGTCAAACAGGACCAAAACAACGAGCAGGGTGATGATGGCGTAGAGAACAGGCATCCATGTCTTTCTGTAAAGATGCCTTAGCATCCTCTGTGTGTGCAAAAAAAGATCAGAAGTGCGTTGGCAACATGGCTTATCTTAAAACGTGATGGATTTGATTTCTGGCGCTCCAGGCCAAGCCCTGTCATGTCGGGTGATTGCGCATGGCAACGCCCCCCACCTTGCGCAGCTTCACACCGGCTTTGCCATGCTGGCGCAGTCCGGCAAGGTTCGGCTGACGTACGAGTATGGCGACTTTCGGTGGGACGGCCGTCTGATTCGCCGCAAGGAGCCGCCGGTGTGTGGCCTGTACGTGGTGATTGAAGACCGGGTACTGGCCTATTACGATTTGCGCGACGGTTCAGACCTGGATGCACAGGCGCTGGAGGTGGCTGGCGTGTATTTCAAAAGAAGCTATTCGTTGGAAGCAACGCCTGCCCTCCATCGGCACAAGGTGATGCCCCTGGGGTTGAATTACGAGGTCTATCCGGATGCGCCCGGTGTGCATGACCTCCAGCGGCTCATCGCCCACCGGGCATTTTCCAGGTCATTTTTTCGCTCTGCCGTGCAGCTGGCAAGCCAAATCACGGGCTGTCCGTTCTTGTCTGTTCCCGAGGTCACCCGCATGTGCGCCGACCCTGCGCCTGGCTTGGAGCCCCGCGCGCTGTTCATGGTGCGGGCCTGGGACCCGGCGCAAGAAAAAGACCTGTCGGCGGCCGTCAAGGAGGACCGCCGCTCGGTCAATGAGATGCGTGCCACCTGCGTTCGGGCACTCCGGAAAGCCTATGGTGGGCGATTCACGGGCGGGTTTGCACACACCCCCTACGCCATCCGGCATTACCCGGATGTGCTGCTGGAACACCCGGCGTTGGCCCGGCAAGATCGGTACCTGCAACTCCTCAAGACGCATCCCGTCTGCATTGCCACCACGGGATTGCACGGCTCGGTGGGCTGGAAGTTTGGCGAATACGTGGCCTTTTCGAGGGCCATAGTTTCGGAGAAGCTGCAATTTGTGCCCCCCGAAGGGTTTGCGCAGGGGCAGCATTACCTGGAATTTTCAACGCCCGAAGAGTGCGTCCATGCGACAGGGATCCTGATGTCCGATTCGGCGCTGAGAGGGCGGCTGATGAGCAGCAATCAGGCGTACTACCGGCAGCATTTGAAGCCCGATGCCTTCGTCTGGCGGACGCTGGCCCTTGCTACAGACGCGGCTACGCCAGAAACGCACGCCGCCAGCCCACGGTCACGGATGTGAAAAAGCCCCGCCAGTCAGAACGACTGCGGGGCTTTTTCATTTTATTGCTATATTTTTAATAGCTACAAGTGCGCGTCCTGTATGCGCTAGAGGCTTATTTCATCAATATTTCAAACCAGCAGCGCATTCACCCGTTTCACATACGCCGCGGGGTCTGCGGGCAGGCCGCCTTCGGCCAGCAGGGCCTGGTCAAACAGGATGTGCGCCAGGTCGTTGAAGTGCACCGAACCGTCGAGTTTTTTCACCAGGGCATGCTCGGCGTTCACTTCCAGCACCGGCTTGACGTCAGGGGCGTCTTGGCCTGCCTGCTTGAGCATGCGGGCCAGCTGGGTGCTCATGCCGTGGTCCTGCACCACCAGGCAGGCGGGGCTGTCGACCAGACGGGTGGTGACGCGCACGTCTTCGGCCTTGTCCTTGAGGGCTTCCTTGAGCTTGGTCAGCAGGGGCTTGAAGGTCTCGGCGGCTTCCTCGGCGGCTTTCTTTTCAGCCTCGTCTTGCAGCGACCCCAGATCCACCGCGCCCTTGGCAACGGATTGCAAAGGCGTACCGTCAAAGTCATGCAGGTAGTTCAGGGCCCACTCGTCCACGCGGTCGGTCATCAAGAGCACTTCGATGCCTTTTTTCTTGAAGACTTCGAGCTGCGGGCTGTTCTTGGCCGCTGCAGCGTTGTCGGCGGTGATGTAGTAGATGGCCTCCTGGCCTTCTTTCATGCGGGCTTTGTAGTCGGCAAAGCTCACACTCACGCTGTCGGTGGTGCTGGAGGCAAAACGCAGCAGTTTGGCCAGGCGCTCCTTGTTGCCAAAGTCTTCACCCAGGCCTTCCTTGAGCACGGCGCCAAATTCGCTGTAGAACTTGGTGTACTTGCCTTCCTGGGCCTTGTTTTCTTCAGACACCACATCGGTCACGCCATCGGCTGACGGGGCGGGTAGTTTGTCGTTCTTGGCCAGGTCTTCCAGCATGCCCAGCACGCGCTTGGTGCAGCCTTCGCGGATGGCTTTCACGTCACGGCTTTCCTGCAGCAACTCACGGCTCACGTTGAGCGGCAGGTCGGCCGAATCGACCACGCCTTTGACAAAGCGCAGGTAGGTGGGCAACAGCGCCTCGGCGTCGTCCATGATGAAAACGCGCTTGACGTAGAGCTTGACGCCGGCCGACTTCTCGCGGTTGAACAGGTCCATCGGCGCCTTGCCGGGGATGTAAAGCAGTTGCGTGTACTCGGTGCTGCCTTCCACGCGGTTGTGCGTGTGGGCCAGCGGGGCTTCGAAGTCGTGGCTGATCTGCTTGTAGAACTCGTTGTAGTCCTCGGGCGTGATGTCCTTCTTGGCGCGCGCCCAGATGGCATTGCCCTTGTTGACGGCTTCCCATTCGCCGGTCTTGACCATGGCACCGGGCTGGCGGCCGCCGTTTTCGTCACTGGGGTTGATGAGTTCGCCGTCTTTCCATTCTTCCTTTTCCATCAGGATCGGCAGGCTGATGTGGTCGGAATACTTGGCGATGATGCCTTTGAGCTTCCAGGCCGTGGCGTAGTCCAGGGCGTCGTCATTCAGGTGCAGGATGACGCTGGTGCCCCGCTCGGCGCGGTCAATGGTTTCGACTTCAAAATCGCCCGCACCGCCGCTGACCCAGCGCACGCCTTCAGACGTCTTCATGCCCGCGCGGCGGGACTCGACCGTGATCTTGTGGGCCACGATAAAGCCGGAGTAAAAGCCCACGCCAAACTGGCCAATGAGTTGTGAGTCGGCCTTCTGGTCGCCGCTGAGCTTGGAGACAAAGTCCTTGGTGCCGCTCTTGGCAATCGTGCCCAGGTGGTCAATGGCTTCCTGCGCCGTCATGCCGATACCGTTGTCGGTGATGGTGAGTGTTTTGGCGTCCTTGTCGAACGTGACCTTGACCTTCAGTTCGGCGTCGGACTCGTACAGGCCACCGTCGTTGATGGCCTCAAAACGCAGCTTGTCGCAGGCGTCGGAGGCATTGGAGATCAACTCGCGCAGAAAAATTTCTTTGTTGGAGTACAGCGAGTGGGTGACGAGGTGCAGTAGTTGTGCTACTTCGGCCTGGAAGGAAAGGGTTTGTTTGGTCATTTTGGTGTTGAAGGGCTGACAAAGGAAATGAGAAATGGGCGCCCCGAATCCGGCGCTGCAAATCCTCAATTATGGGCGATGTACCCTGCTTTCAAGTGGGGTGCCAGGCGTCGCGTGCCGGGCGCTGCCCCGGGGTCAGCCACGCCACCATCTGCTGCGTCACGGCCGGGCTGCTCAGCAGTGCCAGGTGGCCGGTGCGGTAGGCCAGCATTTGGTGTGACTTGTCGAACCGCAGCGTGCGGGTCGGGTCGTCGTGTTCCCCCAGGGCGCTGTGCAGCGGGACCAGACCGTCGCCCACCAGGCGGTCGGCCAGCGCGCTGCGTTTGGCGGCCGTGGCGGCGGCCACGGTGTAGCAGGCCACGCCCCCAGGCAACGGTACGCGCTGGCGGTTGTCGGGTTGGCGGTGAAAACGGTCATGGCCCTGCCAGTCCACGTCGAGCACGTGGCCGTAGCGCAGGTCGGTGATCCCCGCGCTGCGCAGCTGGCCCAGCTTGGCAAAGGGGGCCGAGAAGGGGGTGCTGCCCAGCATCACATCCACCCAGTTGCCGGCCCGCTCCAGCGGAGCGCCATGGTGCGGCGTGCCTAGAAACACGATGTTCTTGAGCAGTGTGGGCCAACGCAGGCCTGCCTGCGTCGCCTCGTGGCAGGCGCTGCGCGTCAACAAGCCGCCCATGCTGTGGGCAAGCACGGTGATTTCCTTGATGGCAACGGGCCAGTGCGCGACCAACTGCTCCAGTTGCCGGGAGAGTTCGTGCCCATTTTCGGAGGTGTGCAAGCCCGAGTTGTAGCGCACGTAAACCGGTGTGTAGCCCAGGGCGTGGGCCAGCGCCGCACCGTGGTCGTGCACCTCGCCGTGGTGCCGGGTTTGCCACTGCAAATCGTTCATGCACAGGCCATGAATGAGCACCAGAACCTTCTCCGTTGCGGCGGGCATGGCGGGCAGGTGCGTCCAGTCAAGCGCCTCGCCCTGATAACGCAGGGTCATGGGGGTGGCGAACGGGCTGCCACTGGCAGCGAGGCGATCGCCCATGACGCCATTGAGTGCGGCCAGCACGGCCTGACGTTCGGGCGTCTCGGCGGGTGAGCCTTCGAGGGACTCCAGCGCAGGCTGCAATTTGGCCAGCAGGGAGTCCACGCCTTGGCCCAGCAGTTGGGTCGCGCCGTGTACGCCTTTGAAAACCAGGCCGGTGAGGCCGCGGGTTTTGCCGGGAGCCTGGCCGCCTGGCACCCCGAGTGTGCTCCACACGGATTGGTTCACCCCTTCGACGATGCGGGTCACCCCGGCGGTGGCCTGCGTGGCCAGCTGGGCGATGCCGCGAAGGTCCGAGACCCGCAGGTGTTTGAGAGGATGAGAAGGGGGCGGTTTGGCCATGCGGTGGGCTGGCTGGATAAAAGATCGCAGCCTGCCGTGCATTGTGGGGGCGCCCACCCGCGTTGCGTTAGAGGCGGGTGCCTAGTGGCAGGTGAGGCGCACCACGCTGAATCAAGTGTCAGAACCGCTCATGCGGTGCCAGGTAGCGCCATTGGCCTACGGGCAAATTGCCAAGCATCACGTGGCCAATGCGTACGCGCTTGAGGCCCACCACCTTCAGACCGACCAGCTCGCACATGCGGCGGATCTGGCGTTTCTTGCCTTCGGTCAAGACAAAACGCAGCTGCTCGGGGTTTTGCCACTCCACCTTGGCGGGTTTGAGCGGCTGGTTGTCCAGGCTCAGGCCGTGGCGCAGGAGTTTGAGTTTGTCGGCAGGAAAGACCGACTGCACATCGGTGCTGACCGGGTCGTCATCGTCGATGCGGCTGAGTTGCGTTGGCACCGGGCGTGCGCCATAGGTGGCCGCGGCCGAGGTGGCGGCGGCGCTGTTGGCCACGCCGGTGTAGACCACACGCACCAGGTATTCCTTCTCCATCACCGCGTCTTCGCCAATCAGCTGGCGTGCCACGCGCCCGTCCTGCGTAAGCACCAGCAGGCCGGTGGAGTCAATGTCCAGCCGACCGGCGGGCACCAGGCTCTTGAGCTGGCTGGGGTGAAAGAAGAAGCGCGCGTTGTCCTCCACCCAGCGGTTTTGCGGCTGCACCAGGGCGATGGCGGGCTCATGGCCGTCTTCGGCCTGGCCACTGACCAGACCAATGGGTTTGTTGATCAGCACCGTGACCTGGTTGGCCTGCTGGCCTTGCGCCGCTTTGGTGATTTCGATGCGCACATTGGGTAGCACCTGCATGCCCATGGTCGCCACTTCACCGTTGACCTTGACCCAGCCTTTGCCAATCCACTCGTCGGCCTCGCGCCGGGACGCCAGCCCGAGTTCGGCCATGCGCTTGTTCAGGCGCAGGGTGCCATTGGGGCCTGTGGCCGCTGTGTTGGATTGCCCGGCGGGCAGGGCGGCGCGGCTTGGCGGTGGTGCCGCACGGCGGAAAGTGGGGGGAGTTTTGGAGTCGGTCATTTGCTATATCTTTTGTAGCTGCTTGCGCACATTTTACGGGGGCTAGAGGCCTATTTTTTATAAAAATACACGGGAGCGCAGGGCCTGCAGGTCCAGCACCCGTAGGCCGCCGTATTCAACACGAATGGAGCCTTGCTCGGCCAGCGCCGTCAAGGCCTCGTTCACGCGCTGTCGGGACAGTCCCACCAGGTAGGCCAGCTCCTGCTGGGTGATGCGTAGCACCTCACCCAGGCCGGGGTACAGCACCGGGTTGAACAACGCGGCCAGGCTGCGGGCCACGCGGATGTCGGGGTTGGTCATGCGGTCGATTTCGCGCGCCGCGATGAACTGTCCCAAACGCTCGTTGAGCTGGTTCATGACAAAGCGGTTGAAGCCAATGGAGTGGTCCAGCAGCCAGTGAAAGGTGTCCACATGCAGCCCGGCCACCATGCTTTTTCGCAACGCCTGGATGTTGTAGCGGTAGATTTCGCGCTTCAGGGCGGTGCCCTCGCCAAACCAGCCCCCGGGAGGCACGCCGGTGAAGGTCATGGTCTGTCCTTCGGCGTTGTCGCTGCTCATCTTGAGCAGGCCGTCGATCACCCCAAACCAGTAGGTCACCGGTCGGCCGGTGCGACACAGGTATTCGCCGGGGCTGGCGTCGGTGACTTTCAGGTCCTCAACCGCGCGCTCACGCTCAACCGGTAACAGCAGATGCATCCACGGGATGGCGTCGAGTTCCGCCTCGGTCAGGGGGCGGCGGCGATGGAAAGGCGATGTGTCGGCGATCATGGCGGTGGGTGAGTTGCTCTGTAAGCTCACAATAAGTGAAGGGAAAACACCTACTTTGAAACCTCTGAATTGTCGTCGAAACGACAACCTGACGTCAAATGAGTGACTATTATTCAGTCCATTCCAGCAACCCCGGGCACATGCCCAGGTTGTTCATAGTCAGATGAGGACGGGGCGCAAGTCTTGTCCCGCAAGTTCATTCGTTTGAAGACAAGGTACCGGGATGCAGACCACTTTTCCTCGACTTCTTTTAAACCACGCCGCCCAGCGCCCGGCCGCACCGGCCATGCGCGAGAAAGAGTACGGCATCTGGCAAGCCCTGTCGTGGGCTGATCTCGCGACGATGGTGACCCACCTGGCCTGCGGCCTGCATCAGGCCGGATTACGCCGTGGCGAGCACATGGTGGTGGTCGGGGCCAACCGGCCGCGCCTGTACGCCACCATGCTGGCGGCGCAGTCATTGGGGGCTGTCCCGATTCCCCTGTACCAGGATGCGGCCGCCCTGGAGTGCGTGTTTCCCATCAACAACGCCGATGTTCGTTTTGCCTTTGCCGAAGACCAGGAGCAGGTTGACAAGTTGCTGGAGATTCGCGGGCAGTGCCCCCAGCTCACGAACATCTACTTTGATGACCCGCGTGGCCTGCGCAGTTATGACGAGACGGGCCTGGCCTCGCTCGACGAACTGGCCGCGGCCGGCAAGGTGTTTGCGGGCTTGCATCCGGACTTTTTCAAGGCCGAGGTCGACAAGGTCAAGCCCGATGACGTCGGCGCCATGTTTTTTACCTCCGGCACCACGGGCAACCCCAAGGGCGTGGTGCATACCCACAACTCGCTGCTCAACCGCGCCAAGGCCGGTGCCGATTTTGACAAGCTGACCGATGCCGAAGAGGTGCTGGCCTATTTGCCACCGGCCTGGATCGGGCAAAACATCTTCAGTTACGCGCAGTGGCTGGCCTGTGGCTATGTGGTGAACTGCCCCGAGTCGGCCGCCACCGTCACCATCGACCTGAAGGAAGTCGGCCCCACCTATTACTTTGCGCCGCCCCGCGTGTTTGAGGGCCTGCTCACCAGCGTGATGATCCGCATGGAAGATGCCGGTGCCCTCAAGCGCCGCATGTTCCGCTATTTCATGAGCGTGGCACAGCGTGTCGGCCCCGCGAAGATGGGCGGGCAGTCGGTCTCGTTGGTCGATGGCCTGCTGTACGCCCTGGGCAATGTGATGGTGTATGGCCCGCTGCGCAACAACCTCGGCATGAGCCGGGTGCGGGTGGCCTACACCGCAGGCGAGGCGATTGGTCCCGACCTGTTCACGTTTTACCGGTCGATTGGCATCAACCTCAAGCAGTTGTATGGCTCCACCGAGACCGCTGTGTTTGTCTGCCTGCAGCCCGACCACGAAGCGCGTGCCGACACGGTGGGCGTGCCCTGTGCCGGTGTGGAGATCAAAGTGGCCGACAACGGCGAGATTCTGGTCAAGTCGCCCGGCCTGCTCAAGGAGTATTTCAAAAACCCTGCCGCTACCGCCGAGGTGTTGACGGCCGACGGCTGGTACCACACCAGTGACGCGGGCTTCCTGGATGCGCATGGTCACCTGAAGATCATCGACCGCGTGAAAGACGTGGGCCGCATCAAGGGCGGTGTCAATGACGGCGCCATGTTTGCCCCCAAGTACGTCGAGAACAAACTCAAGTTCTTCCCGCACATCAAAGAGGTGGTGGCCTACGGTGATGGCCGCGAAAAGGTGTGCGTCATGATCAACATTGACTTTGATGCCGTCGGCAACTGGGCCGAACGCCGCAACCTGCCGTATGCGGGTTACACCGACTTGGCCCAGAAGCCTGAGGTGTACCAGCTCATCAAGGAATGCGTCGAGAAGGTGAACGCCGACCTGAGTGTGGACACCCTGCTGGCCGGCTCCCAGGTGAGCCGCTTCCTGGTGTTGCACAAGGAGTTGGACGCGGATGATGGCGAGTTGACCCGCACCAACAAGGTCCGCCGTGGCTTCATCGCTGAAAAGTACCTGCCGCTGGTGGATGCCCTCTACGAAGGGCGCACCTCCCAGTTCATCGAGACCGTGGTCAAGTTTGAAGACGGCCGCACCGGCAGCGTCAGCGCCACGCTCCGAATCGACGACGCCAAAACATTTGCACCTGTCAAGGCTGCAGCCTGAACCCACACTGAACCACCATGGCGACTAAAAAAATTGGCGACGTCATTCTTGACGTCAAAAACATCTCCCTGAATTTCGGCGGCGTCAAGGCGCTGACCGACATTTCATTCAACGTGCGCGAGCATGAAGTGCGCGCCATCATCGGTCCCAACGGTGCGGGCAAGAGTTCCATGCTCAACTGCATCAACGGGGTGTACACGCCCCAGCAAGGTTCCATTACCTTTCGCGGCCAGACCTTCAGCCACATGGACAGCCACCAGGTGGCCACCATGGGCATTGGCCGCACGTTCCAGAACTTGGCGCTGTTCAAGGGCATGAGCGTGATCGACAACATCATGACCGGGCGCAACCTGAAGATCAAAAGCAATCTGCTGTGGCAAGCCCTGCGCATCGGGCCGGCGCAGCGTGAAGAAGAGATGCACCGCGAAGCGGTCGAGCACATCATCGATTTTCTGGAAATTCAGGCCTACCGCAAAACGCCCGTGGGGCAGTTGCCCTATGGCCTGCAAAAGCGGGTTGACCTGGGCCGCGCTCTGGCGATGGAGCCACAAGTCTTGTTGCTCGATGAGCCCATGGCCGGCATGAACGTCGAAGAGAAGCAGGACATGTGCCGCTTTGTGCTCGATGTGAATGAAGAGTTTGGCACCACGGTGGTCCTGATCGAGCACGACATGGGCGTGGTGATGGACATCTCGGACCGGGTCGTGGTGCTGGACTACGGCAAGAAGATTGGCGACGGCACGCCCGACGAAGTACGCAACAACGAAGAAGTGATCAGTGCCTATCTGGGCACCAGCCACTAAGGGGAACGCAATGGCATTTTTTCTTGAAACCTTATTCGGCGGCCTGATGGCCGGCATGCTGTATTCGCTGGTGGCGCTGGGCTTTGTCCTGATCTACAAGGCCTCCGGCGTGTTCAATTTTGCGCAGGGCGCGATGGTGCTGTTTGCGGCCCTCTCGATGGCCCGCTTTTCCGAGTGGATTCCCTTGTATACCGGCATCACGAATCCCGTGGCGGCCAACCTGCTGGCCTTTGTGGCCGCCGGGGTGGTGATGTTCGTCGTGGCCTGGGTCATCGAACGCCTGGTGCTGCGTCACCTGGTCAACCAGGAAGGCACCACCTTGCTGATGGCAACGCTGGGCATTGCGTACTTCATGGAAGGGCTGGGCCAGAGCATTTTCGGCAGCAGCATTTACAAGATTGACATCGGCATGCCCAAAGATCCGGTGATGATTCTGGAGAGCATGTTTGAAGGCGGCATCCTGATCAACAAGGAAGATTTGTACGCCGCAATCATTGCCGCCGCCCTGGTGGCCTTGCTCAGCGTCTTCTTCCAGAAAACGGCGACCGGTCGAGCGCTGCGGGCGGTGGCCGACGATCACCAGGCCGCACAGAGCATTGGTATTCCGCTCAACCGCATTTGGGTCATTGTGTGGTGCGTGGCCGGTGTGGTGGCCCTGGTGGCCGGCATGATCTGGGGCAGCAAGCTGGGGGTGCAGTTCTCGCTGACCACAGTAGCCCTGCGGGCCTTGCCGGTGGTGATTTTGGGCGGCTTGACCTCGGTGCCGGGAGCGATTGTGGGCGGCCTGATTATTGGCGTGGGCGAGAAGCTGTCCGAGGTCTTTCTGGGCCCGTATGTGGGGGGCGGTATCGAGATCTGGTTTGCCTACGTGCTGGCACTGGGCTTCCTGCTGATTCGTCCTCAGGGTTTGTTTGGCGAAAAGATCATTGATCGCGTTTGAAAGATATCCATGTTTTACAGAGAAAACGGTCAATTTAAAACCAGCTACCGCGCTGACCAGCAGATCCTGCCCATTGCGCAGGACCGGGTCGCCCTGTACCTGCTGCTGGCCTTCGCTTTTTGCGCCGTGCCCTTTCTGGCCAGCGACTACACCTTTCGTGCCATTCTGATTCCGTTCCTGATCTTTTCACTGGCCGCCATCGGGGTGAATATTCTGGTGGGCTACTGCGGCCAGATTTCACTGGGGTCGGGTGCGTTCATGGCGGTCGGCGCCTATGCCGCGTACAACTTCTTTGTCCGTATTGAAGGCATGCCCCTGATCGTTGCCTTGATTTTGGGCGGTGTGTGTGCCATGTTCTTTGGCATTCTGTTCGGCTTGCCCAGCTTGCGGGTCAAAGGGCTTTACCTGGCGGTGGCCACCCTGGCGGCCCAATTTTTTGCGGACTGGATGTTCCTGCGTATTCAGTGGTTCACCAACAACTCGCCTTCGGGTTCGGTTTCGGTGTCCAACCTGCAAGTGTTCGGCCTGTCGCTTGAAAGCCCCTTGTCGAAATACCTCTTTTGCCTGACGTTGCTTGCCATCATTGCCTTGCTCGCCAAAAATCTGGTGCGTGGTGCCGTGGGCCGGGAGTGGATGGCCATTCGTGACATGGACGTGGCGGCGGCGGTGATTGGCATCCGGCCGATGTACGCCAAGCTCACGGCTTTTGCCGTCAGCTCCTTTATTGTGGGCGTGGCGGGGGCGTTGTGGGGCTTCATTTATCTGGGCGCCTGGGAGCCTGCGGCGTTCTCTGTAGACCAGTCCTTCAAGCTGCTGTTCATGGTCATCATCGGTGGCATGGGCTCCATCATGGGCAGCTTTTTTGGCGCCGCCTTTATTGTGCTGCTGCCCATTTTTCTGAGTCAGTTTCTGCCTGCGCTGGCCAGCGTGGTGGGTGTCGATATTTCGACTGCCGGCGTGGCGCACGCTGAACTCATGGTGTTTGGCGGACTGATTGTCTGGTTCCTGATCGTGGAGCCCCATGGTCTGGCCAAGCTGTGGTCCATTGCCAAGCAAAAGCTGCGCCTGTGGCCCTTCCCTCACTGATTTCCCCTGTGCTTCGATATTAATTTTTAGGAGAGACAAATGAAGCTTCGCAAAATCGTACTCACCAGTGCCCTTGTGGCGGTTGGTGCTTCCGTCCTGGTGGCGGGCAGCGCCTTCGCCCAGGCCAAGGAACAATTCATTCCCGTGCTGTCCTACCGCACTGGACCCTACGCGCCCAACGGTGTGCCGTGGGCCAATGGCTATGTGGACTACATCAAGCTGACCAACGCCCGCGGCGGCATCAACGGCGTGAAACTCTCATTTGAAGAGTGCGAAACCGGCTACGACACCGCCCGCAGCGTGGAGTGTTATGAGCGTCTCAAAAGCAAAGGCGCCTCGTTTGTGCAGCCTTTGTCGACCGGCGCCACGTTCGCCATCACCGAGAAAGCACCCCTGGACAAGATCCCCGTGGTGACCGTGGGTTATGGCCGCAGCGAAAGCGCGGACGGCTCGGTGTTCAAGTGGAACTTCCCCATCGCCGGCACCTATTGGGTGGCGGCTGACGCCATCCTGCAGGCCATTGCCAAAAAAGAAGGCGGCTTTGACAAGCTCAAGGGCAAGAAGATCGCGCTGGTCTACCACGACAGCCCGTTTGGAAAAGAGCCGATTCCCCTGATGCAGGAGCGCGCTGCCATGCATGGCTTTGCCTTGCAAATGTTGCCTGTCACGGCGCCCGGTGTGGAGCAAAAAGCGACCTGGTTGCAAGTACGCCAGAGCAAGCCGGACTACGTGGTGCTGTGGGGTTGGGGTGTGATGAACTCCACCGCCATCAAAGAGGCACAGGCCACAGGTTACGCTCGTGAAAAGATGTACGGCGTGTGGTGGGCGGGTGCCGAGCCTGACGTCAAGGACGTGGCGGATGGCGCCAAGGGCTACAACGCGGTGACCATGCAGCACGGTGCGGAGCCCCAGTCCCGGCTGGTGAAAGACGTGATGGCCATGGTGCATGACAAGGGCCAGGGAACCGGGCCGAAGGACGAAGTTGGCCAAGTGTTGTACATGCGGGGTGCCATGAGCGCGATGCTGGGACTGGAAGGCGTTCGCGCTGCCCAAGAGCGCTTTGGCAAAGGCAAGGTCATGACCGGCGAGCAAGTGCGCTGGGGCCTGGAGAACCTGAACCTGACGCAAGCCAAGCTCGACGGTCTGGGTTTTGCCGGCGTGATGCGTCCGATCAGCACCTCCTGTGTGGACCACATGGGCGCCTCCTGGGCCCGCATCCACACCTGGGACGGCAAAGCCTGGAAATTCACCTCTGACTGGTTGCAGGCCGATGAGCAAATCATCAAGCCTTTGGTGAAGACGACAGCAGCCAAGTACGCGGCAGAGAAGAAGCTCACGCCCCGTACCTCGGCAGACTGCCAGTCCTGATCTCACACAAGCTGTTCCCGGGCGTGAGTCCGGGGACGGTGGAGGTTTTTGCGAGCCTCCAGCCGAAAGTGCAGCGTGGCTGCGCTACCGGCTGGCAACCACACATTCATCATGAGCACTCCAAATATCGTTCTTAACGTCAATGGCATCGAAGTCATTTACAACCACGTCATCCTGGTGCTGAAGGGGGTTTCCCTGAATGTGCCCGAGGGCAAGATCGTGGCCATTCTCGGCGGCAATGGGGCGGGCAAAACCACCACCTTGCGCGCCATTTCCAACCTGCTCAAGGGCGAGCGCGGAGAGGTCACCAAAGGGTCGATCGAACTGCGTGGCGAGCGTATCGAGAACCTCTCGCCTGCCGACCTGGTGCAACGCGGCGTTGTGCAGGTGATGGAGGGGCGGCATTGCTTTGCCCATCTGACCATTGAAGAAAACCTGATGACCGGGGGCTACACCCGCAAAGACAAGGGTGAAATCGCCCGCAATCTGGAGAAGGTCTACAACTACTTTCCGCGTCTGAAAACCCGGCGCACCAGCCAGGCGGCCTATACCTCGGGCGGTGAGCAGCAGATGTGCGCCATTGGCCGCGCCCTGATGGCCAACCCCAGCATGGTGTTGCTCGACGAGCCCTCCATGGGCCTTGCTCCGCAGATCGTCGAAGAGGTGTTCGAGATTGTGAAAGACCTGAATCAAAAGGAAAAAGTCACTTTCCTGCTGGCCGAACAGAACACCAACATGGCCCTGAAGTACGCCGACTATGGCTACATCATGGAGTCAGGCCGGGTGGTGATGGACGGCGCTGCCAATGACCTCGCCAACAACGAAGACGTCAAGGAGTTTTACCTGGGCATGGGTGGCGGTGAACGCAAGAGCTTCAAGGACGTGAAGAGCTACAAGCGCCGCAAGCGCTGGCTGGCCTGAAACACAAGCAACACTTTTCGCCGACGCCTGGCCTCAGGGCCTCACAGGAAAACAAACATGAATGAACATTACGATGGGCTGGAAACGCGCGACAGCCAGGCCCGAGAGGTCGCGCTGCTGGCCGCTTTGCCAGGCCAGGTGGCCCATGCCCAGCAATCATCGTCGGCCTTTGCTGGCCTATTGAACGGCGTCAACCCGGCCACGATCACCACGCGCGAAGCACTGGCCAGCCTCCCGGTGACCCGCAAGCATGAATTGCTGGAGTTGCAGCAGGCAACCCGCGCCACGGGTGGCGATGTTTTTGGTGGCTTTAGTGCGGTGGGGTTCGGTCGGCGTATGCCCCGTGTTTTTGCCAGCCCCGGACCCATTTATGAGCCCGAAGGGGTCGCACCTGACTACTGGCGCATGGCACGTGCCATGTTTGCAGCGGGCTTTCGGCCGGGTGAGTTGATTCACAACTCGTTCAGTTATCACTTTGTGCCCGCGGGTTCGATGATGGAGTCCGGCGCTCACGCCCTGGGGTGCACGGTGTTCCCCGGCGGAACCGGCCAGACCGAGCAACAAGTGCAGGCCATGGCGCAACTTCAGCCGGCCGGGTACATTGGCACCCCAAGTTTTCTGAAAATCATTGTCGAAAAGTCCATTGAGATGGGCGTGGCATTGCCCAGCGTGACCAAAGCCATGTTTGGCGGCGAAGCGTTCCCCCCCTCTTTGCGTGACTGGTTTACCGGGCACGGCATCGCCGGCTACCAGTGCTATGCCACCGCAGACCTGGGTTCTATCGCCTACGAGACCGCGGCCCGTGAAGGCCTGGTGCTGGACGAAGGCGTCATTGTTGAAATCGTGCGGCCAGGCACCGGTGACCCCGTGGCACCGGGCGAGGTTGGTGAAGTGGTGGTGACCACGCTCAACCCGGACTACCCGTTGATTCGATTTGGCACCGGAGACCTCTCGGCCGTGCTGGCCGGGCCTTGCCCGACAGGGCGCACCAACACCCGCATCAAGGGCTGGATGGGGCGGGCGGATCAAACGACCAAGATCCGGGGCATGTTTGTGCACCCGGGCCAGGTGGCTGACATCGTCAAGCGCTTTCCCGAGGTCGCTCGGGCGCGCCTGGTGGTCACCGGCGAAATGGCCAATGACACCATGACGCTCAAGGTCGAGACCGCCTGCAGTGGCCCGGACGCCCTGGCCACCCGGCTGGGCGAGGCCATTCGGGATGTCACTAAACTGCGCGGCCATGTCGAACTGGTGCTCCCCGGCAGCCTGCCCAACGATGGCAAGGTGATCGAAGACGCGCGAAGCTACAAATAAGCGGCTTTAACGGCCGCTCAGGAGCGATATTTATAGGTAGTTTCCGCACTTCACAGGGCGCTGCAACTGTCTAAGCTATTGTTTCTGATTGATTTGGAGTTTTAAATGAAACGTCTTCTGGTTCTTGCTGCCGCTATGACGGCATTGTTTGCCCATGCCCAGGGTTTCCCTGGTGCCAAGCCTGTGACTTTGGTGGTGCCCTTTGCGGCCGGTGGCCCGACTGACCGTGTGGCGCGTGACCTGGCTGAAGCCATGCGCAAGACCATGGGTGGCGGTGCCAATTTTGTGGTGGAAAACGTCAACGGCGCCGGTGGCACCATTGGCGCCACCAAGGTGGCCAAGGCCAACCCGGATGGTTACACCCTGCTGCTGTGGCACATCGGCATGGCCGCCACCCCTGGCCTGTACCGCAAGCTGCAGTACAAGCCGCTGGAAGATTTTGAATACCTGGGCATGGTCAACGACGTGCCCATGACCCTGATTGGCAAGCCCCAGCTGGTCGCCAATACCTACCGCGATTTTGAAAACTACATCCGGACCAACAGTGGCTCACTCAACATTGCCCATGCGGGTCTCGGTTCTGCCTCCCACTTGTGCGGCCTGATGTGGCAGTCGGCCGTGAATGCCAAAGAGGCCATGACCACGATTCCTTTTGGCGGCACCGCGCCGGCCATGACGGCGCTGATTGGCGGCCAGGTCGACCTGATGTGTGACCAGACTACCAACACCACGGCCCAGATCGAGTCGGGCCGGGTCAAGGCGTTTGCCGTGACCACGGCGGGCCGGCTGAACAACCACAAGCTGTTGAAGGACTACCCTTCGTTGCAGGAGATGGGGCTCAAGAACTTCAACCTGACCATCTGGCACGGCCTGTATGCCCCCAAGGGTACGCCGGCCCCCGTACTCAAGCAACTCAATGACGCCATGAAACTGGCACTGAAGGACCCTGATTTCATCAAAAAGCAGGAAGGCCTGGGTGCCATCGTCGTCACCGACAAACGCATGGAGCCCGCCGGGCACAAGGCCTTTGTGGCTGCTGAAATCGCGAAACTCAAGCCCCTGATCGAAGCCGCAGGCAAGTTCGCCGACTGATCTTCTCCGCGCCACTGGTGAAGCCGCCCGACCTGTGTCCGGCGGCTTTTTTCATGGAAGCGCCATGCGCAGGCGCCGGGCGGCATCTTCGGCCCGTGCATCATCAATCTCGCGCATCAGGCCGCCCACATCGACCGCACCTGCCTGGTGTACAAAGCGGCCGGTGAGGGCGGTGTCAGGGGTCAGCACGCCGCGCTGGTAAAGGTCCCAAATTTCAGGGCCAAAGTCGGTTTTCAATAGCTCGGGCGCGAACTGGCCAAAGAAGCCGCGCAGGTTGGCCACGTCGCGCAGCAGCATGCGCTGCGCGTGGTTGTTGCCGGCCGCGTCCACGGCCTGGGGCAGGTCGATGATCACCGGCCCGTCCTGGGCCAGCAAAATGTTGAACTCGGACAAGTCGCCATGCACCACCCCCGCGCACAGCATGCGCACGACTTCGACCAGCAGCGTGCCGTGAAACAGGCGCGCCTGGTCAGGGGTGAGCGCCACGTCGTTGAGCCGCGGGGCGGCATCGCCGTGCTCGTCGGCGACCAGCTCCATCAGCAAGACGCCCTCAAAGAAGTTGTAGGGTTTGGGCACCCGCACACCGGCATCGGCCAGCCGGTACAAGGCATCGACCTCGGCGCTCTGCCAGGCGGCCTCCTGGGCCTCGCGGCCGAACTTGGTGCCTTTGGCCATGGCGCGGGCCTGGCGAGAGTTCTTGACCTTGCGGTTCTCGGTGTAGTCCACGGCCTGGCGAAAGCTGCGGTTGGTGGCTTCTTTGTAGATCTTGGCGCAGCGGGTTTCGTCACCGATGCGCACCACGTAGACCATCGCTTCCTTGCCGCTCATCAGCTGGCGGACAACGGTGTCGATCAGGCCTTCTTCAATTAAGGTTTGCAGTCTTGGGGGTGCTTTCATGAGGCCCATTTTGCCCCACGACCGAATGACAGCGCAGCAGTCGCGGGTTCAGCGGGTCGCTGCTCCACTCGTACCAGCCGCCGTCATAAACACTGATGCGCTCCCAGCCCATCAGCCAGGCATAGAAAAACGCCAGTGAGGCTCGCCAGCCCGTGCCGCAATAGAAAGCGGTTGGGTGCGTGGGTTCAATGGCGGCGTCGCGCCAGAAACGTTCGATCTGCTGCGCAGGCCTCATGCAGCCATCGGGCTGCTGGAAGGCGCTCATGTTGTTGACATCGCGGCCATCCCCGGCATGGCCCCAGCGCGCACCGGGGATGTCGCCTTTGGCGTCGATGTAGCTGTAGCCTGACGTCTTGCCCATGAACTCATCCCGTGAGCGAATGCTCACCAGTGAACTGTCTTCTTGCAGCAGAAGGGTCTTGACCTGCGGCGTGTGGATCAGCAAATGCGAACAACCCGGGAAGGTGGCGCCGAAGCCGGTCACCCGGGCGTGGCGCGGTGCGGGGCCTTGGGCCAGGGGCAGACCCGCGTGCCGCCAGGCGGCCACGCCACCGTCGAGCAAGCGCACGTCCCGAACCCCGGCATACAGCATCAAATGCGCCGCCCGGGCAGCGGCCGTGGCCAGGCGTCCGTACAGGACCACCGTCGTGTCATGGGCAATGCCGAGGTTCATCAAAAGGGTCAGCAGTGTGTCGTCGTCCACCTTGTTCCAGAACGGCGCCTGTTCCAGGTCTCGCGTGTCAAGGTAGGTGGCGCCTGGAATATGGCCCCGCAAAAACGCGTCTGCGGCGCCGCAGCCCACTTCAATCAGCCGCCAGTTGACCGCTGGCGCAGCCACGATCTCATCGCCTTGCAGGAGGCCGTGCAGCCACAACGGCCTGACCAGCTGTTGCCAGCGTGGCAGGTCGTCGCGAAAGAGGGGTGCGGGATGCGTGGGTGTGGTGCTCAAAGGACAGCGGTGCACCGGTTCATGGTGTCGCGGTTTGATTTTAGGCCGCGTAAACTGCGCAGCATGCGAACCCTTCAGGCCCTCGTCATCCTCATGGGCACCCTCGGTCTGATCGGGTGTGCCGACTTTCGCTATTACCTGCAATCCGTCGGTGGTCATATGCACATGTTGCAGGCGGCGCGGCCGGTGGAGCAGTGGCTGGACGACGCCACCGCCACCCCCGAGTTGAAGGCTCGGCTCGTTCTGGCCCGGCGCATTCGTGCCTTTGCCGTGCGTGAACTCCAGTTGCCAGACAACGCCAGCTACCAACGGTATGCGGACCTGCAGCGTCGTTCGGTGGTGTGGAACGTGGTGGCCGCCCCCGAGTTGTCGCTGACGCTCAAAACCTGGTGCTTCCCGGTGGCCGGGTGTGTGGGCTACCGCGGGTATTTCGACGAGGCGCAGGCGCGCGACGAAGCCCGGGCGCTGGCCGCCACCGGACTGGAGGTGAGTGTCTACGGGGTTCCCGCCTACTCGACACTGGGCTGGATGAACTGGGCCGGTGGGGATCCCCTGCTCAACACCTTCATCCAATACCCCGAAGGCGAATTGGCCCGCATGATTTTTCACGAGTTGGCGCACCAGGTGTTGTATGTGAAGGACGACATGCTGTTCAACGAGTCGTTTGCCACCGCGGTGGAGCGGCTCGGCGGCGGGCGCTGGCTGGCCTCGCAGGGTTCCGCCGCTGCGCAGCAGGCCTACGCCGAATTTGATGATCGACGTCGCCAGTTCCGCGCGCTGACCCAGACCGTACGGCGTCGTTTGAGCGCAATTTACAAGGTAAATGAGGCTGTAGCCCCCGATCCATCAATACAGATAGCTATGAAAAAGAGAGCAATTTCGACGTTTCGACAGGACTACGAGCTGCTCAAGAAGAGCTGGGGTGGCCACGCAGGCTACGACCCGTGGGTGGCCGGAGCGAACAACGCGTCCTTTGGCGCACAGGCTGCCTACGATGAACTCGTGCCTGCGTTTGAGGCCTTGTTTGTCCGCGAAGGCCAAGACTGGCCGCGGTTCTATGATGCAGTCAAGCGGTTGGCACAGATGCCTGCCGCAGAACGGGCTCGCGCCCTCCAATAATCATCGATGGAGTTGACCAGTGGCTGATCTGCATATCGTTCGTGAACACACCCTGGGGCTGCATGAGGCCCGAAAAATCGCGTTCAAATGGGCCGAGCACGCCGAGCAGGAGTTCGGCATGAGCTGTACCTACGAAGAAGGGGTGCTGCATGACGAGGTGTCTTTCACCCGCTCAGGCGTTCATGGCACGCTGGCCGTGACCCAAGACAAGTTTGAACTTGAGGCCAAACTGGGGTTTTTGGTGGGCGCATTCAAAGATGTGATCGAGAGCGAGATCGTCAAAAACCTTGACGATCTTCTCAAGCCCAAGGCGGCCAAAACCAGCAAGCCCAAACACAAGTAGGCGCGGGTTTTCACAGTCACACCGGGGGGCATGGGATTTAGCTCAAGGACTCGATCAGGTCCACGTACTGCTGCATGGCATCAATGCCTGAGGTGCCTTTGAGGCCGTTCCAGGCCTCCCATTTGGCGCGGCCGACCATGTCGCTGAAGCCGGGTTTTTTCTCGGTGTTGTCACCTGCACTGCCCTGCTTGTAAAGCGCGTAGAGCTTGAGCAGCGTGCCGTTGTCGGGGCGTTCAGTCAGGTTTTTGGAATGGGCAACGGCCGCATCAAATTGGGCTTGCAGATCAGACATTTTTTCTCCGGATAGGGGGATTACCCACACAGTTGGGGTAAGTGCGCAGTATCTTACGGTGTGCTTTGCCTGCAGAATAGAGCCAGCACCCAAGTCATGTCTTGCGCTCGTCGCTGGCCCCATCTGGAGTATGTATGGTGACCCGAACCAAGGCCCCAAAAGCCGAAAAATCAAGCGTTGGCGCGACCGGCCCTGAGCAGACGGCGTCTTCGTCCAAGCCACCTCGGCCCACCAGCGAACGCATGAGCAAAGTCGATACGGCCTGGTTGCGCATGGACTCGTCCTCGAACCTGATGATGATTGTGGGCGTATGGATCATGAAGCCGGGTGTGAGTTACCCCGCGGTCTGTGATCGCATTGAGGAGCGTTTGCTCAAGTACCCGCGTTTCGGGCAGCGCGTGGAGCAAGACGCCACCGGGGCCACCTGGGTCACTGCGACTGACTTTGACATCCACGACCATGTGGTGATCGAGACCTTGCCCCGCACCACCAAAGACCGCGAGCAGCAGGCCCTGCAAGACCGTCTGGGCGAGTTGGCCATGCAGCCGCTGGATCGCCGTCACCCGCTGTGGCAGTTCCACCTGGTGGAGCATTACCAGGGCGGCTCGGCCCTGATGGTGCGCATTCACCATTGCATTGCCGATGGCATCGCCCTGATTGCCGTGACTCAGTCGATGGTGGACGGCGGTGCTGCACCGCCGCAGCCTCGTGCCAGAGCGCCTCATGCCGAAGGGCTCGACGGGGCCGAGGAGTGGATTGCCGACGCCCTGCTCAGGCCGCTGACCCAGGCCGCCGTCAAGGCCCTGGAAATGATGAGTGAGCCCAAACACAGTGTGGAGATGGGCCTCGCCGGGTCCGTCGATCTGGCCAGGATGGCCTACCAGGTGGTGCGCGATGGCGCAGCCCTGGCGCTCATGCCGGACGATTCGCCTACCCGGCTCAAGGGCATCCCCGGCACGACCAAGCGGGTGGCGTGGTGCCAGCCGATTCCGCTGGAAGAGGTGAAGGCGATTGGCAAGGCGCTGAACTGTTCGGTCAACGATGTGTTGCTGAGCTGCGTGGCGGGCGCGCTCGGGGGTTACCTCAAGTCGTTTGGCGACGATGTCACGGGCAAGGAAATCCGCGCCATGGTACCGGTGAACCTGCGCCCGATCGAAGACGCCTACAAATTGGGCAACCGCTTCGGCCTGGCGCCGGTGGTGTTGCCCGTGGGCATCGAGAACCCGGTGGAGCGTGTCTACGAGGTGCGCCGGCGCATGGGGGAGATGAAGGGCAGCATGCAGCCCCTGCTGGCTTTTGGTTTGCTGGCGGTGGCCGGTTTGTTGATCAAGCCGGCGCAGGACGTCATGCTCAACCTGTTCTCCAAAAAGACCACGGCTGTCATGACCAATGTGCCTGGGCCGCGCGAAAAGCTCAAGTTTTGCGGCGCCACGCTGGAGCAAAAAATGGTGTGGGTGCCGCAGTCGGGCACGGTGGGCTTAGGGGTGTCGATATTGAGTTATGGCGGTGGCGTGCAGTTCGGGGTGATCACCGACACCACGCTGTGCCCCAACCCCCACAAAATCATTGAAATGTTCGAGCCGGAGTTTGCCAAACTCACCCTGCTGACACTGATGTTGCCCTGGGGCGAGTAACTCAGTTGTCCAGTTCGACCCGGGCCATCTCCACGTCCAGGCGCTCGGTGGCATCCATCGGCTTGGCGTCGGCGGCACGCTGGTACAGGCGGGTGGCTTCTTTCATCATCTTTTCGCCTTCGAGCATGACCATGGCGTTGGCGTATTCGACCATGCCAATGGCGGACTCCAGATTCAGTTTGAGGGCTTCCTGAAGCAGCGCCAGGCCCGTGTCTTTCTTGGCGCCGTAGGTCATGCCGCCAATCAGTGAACCCACCTTGTCAATCACTTCGGCATGGAAGATGCCGAGCGCGATGTGGGCATCGGCATGTTTGGGCTGGAGTTTGATGACGTTCTCCAGCGAGCCCTTGACCTTGCCACCCAGACCTTGCGCCAGCGCCTTGGCCACGCTGATGCCCTGGCTGTAGCGCCCCAGCGCATAGGCTTGCCAATACAGGGCATTGACGTTTTGGGGGTCTACTTTGGCTTGCGCTTCAGCGCGGCTGGCTACTTCCATGTAGAGGTCGAGCCGAGCTTTTTCTTTCTTTTCGAGGTAGGTCGCGTAGATGCAGGCGGACTTGTTCGCCACCGTCAGACCGGCGCCGCCAATCTTGAGGCCCATGTCCATGGCTTTCTGGAATTCACCGCTGTGGAACAAGGCCCAGGCTTCCAGCACCTTGGTGTCCGTGGGCAGGGGTTCGGCGTCGCCTGCATGCAGCCTGGCCCAGTTTTTTTTGACACTGGCGGCATCAAACTTGTAGTCCCCGGCGTAGGGGAACGCGGTCCATGTGGCCATTGTTGTCTCCTGAATCCGGTGTCCGGTTTTTTACTTGTCGGAGTTATTGTAGGCTCCCACCAGCTGGAGGAAATGCATGCGCTGGCCTTGTTCCAGATAAGGCGCCAGCAGGTTCAGCACGTGCTGCGCACCGCGCATCAGGGCGGTTTGTGCATTCTCGGGCTCCAGCGCTTTTCTCGGGTCCCGCACGTACTCGTAACTGAGCCAGTAGGTGAGCACCACCACCATGCTGGTGGCGGTGGCATCTACCTCGCGCGAATCGATGGACACGGCGCCTGTGCGGCTCATGCCATCCAGCAAAGCCTTTACCGCGCGGGTCTTGTTTTTCAGCACCGACTGAAAATGCGTCTCCAAGCGGCGGTTTTTGCTAAGCAGGTCGTTCAGGTCGCGGTACAGAAACCGGTATTGCCAGATCAACTCAAACAGGGTGTGCATGAAGAACCAGGCGTCCTCCACGTCTCGCACACCGTCGCTGGCGTTGAGCAACTCGTTCAGGGCCCGTTCGTAGCGGTCAAAGAGCGAGTTGATGAGTTCTTCTTTGGCGGGGTAATGGTAGTAGAGGTTGCCAGGGCTGATGCCGAGTTCGGCTGAAATCAGGGTGGTGGAGACATTGGGTTCGCCAAACCGGTTGAACAATTCCAATGTCACTTCCAGAATACGCTCGGCGGTGCGCCTGGGCGCCTTTTTTACCATGATGGGGATTCCTTGTGTGCCGCAGAACGCACGGTGTGCCCCAGGTCGTCCATGATTTCCTGCAGCTTGCCGAGGGACCGGCCCAGACGAGTGGGCGCCTTGACCGGTGATGTGAGGTGCCGTTTGGGATCGTCCAACGCCTCATGGTGCAAGGTGATGCCATGGCGCCAGAGTTTGGCCGCGAGGCCGGTCTTGCGCGAGCGCAGCATCTGGCGTGTCTGTTGGTACGCGTGTTCGGCCAGGTGGCGGCGCTGGGCGTAGCTGAAGGTGTTGGCGAGGTAGAGCTCGGGGTCCCGGTGGTCGGGTTCAATGAGAATGATGTCGGTGTTGGGATAGCTGCGTTCATACTGGCTCATGCCCAGCACCAGGCGCGAGTGGATCATGGAACGGAAGGTCTGGCTCATGACGGCTGGCAGGCCGCCGTCCACGATGCGCGGAATAGGGTGTTTTTCCGGGGACAGTCCGCGCCGCATCACCTTCGCCACCTGGGGTGCCGTGGCGTCAAATGGCACCAGCGGGTTCAGGCACAGTAGCAAGTCAATGCCTTCCTCCAGTGCGATGGATGCATGCATGGTCTTTTTCAAGGCACCGTCAACGTAGTAGCTGTCATCTATTTCCACCGGGGGAAACAGGCCGGGCAGGGCGGAACTGGCCTGCACGGCTTGGGAGATCGGAACGTGGTCCCAACCCGGGCGCCCAAAGGGCACGGCTTCGCCGCTGTCCAGGTTGGTGGCCACCAGGGTGAGCTGGGTGCGGAGTTGCCGGAAATCATTGGTGCGGCCCGCGCGTGAAAACAGCCGCGCCATTTCGGTGTTGATCAGGCTGTTGGAAAAGAGGCCGGTGGGCAGGGCCGGGCCTAATAACTCCAATGCATGGGTGAGCGATTTGCGGCCCACGGTCAGCTGCCAACAGGCTGAGACCACCAAGCCCGGCAGCATGAGGGTTCGTCGCGCAAACTCGCCATAGGCGGGCGAGAGGAGCCAGGCCGGATCAAAGGTCTCGGCTGACTCTTCATCGCTTTCAATGAACAGGGTGCACAGCTGCTGCGGCGTCATGCCGTTGGCGAGACCTGCGGCAATAAAGCCGCCCGCTGACACGCCCACATAGTGGTGCAGCTTGGTGAAATCAATGCCGTTCAGCGATTCCTGCAGTGCACACAGGGCTCCGATTTCGTAAATGGCCCCCAAGGGACCACCACCCGAAAGTGCCAGGGCAATTTTGGGTGATGAGTTATTTTTACGCTTCATAGTCACAAAGTGTAGGGCGCGCGCCGTTCAAAAATTGTTGCGTTGCAACAAGGCGTGACCAGGTGGAAACAAAAATAGGGCGCCTGAGCGCCCTATTTGTGTATAGAGTCCCGATGCTTTGTACGGGGCTCGCCATCACTTGCTTGCGGTCTGACCGATCAGGCCGCAGTGCTTGCCTCAGCCGCTTCAACGGGTGAGATCTTGCGGGTCGACGCACGTTTGACCGCAGCTTTGGGTGTGGCTTTCACGGCGGGCTTGGCCACTGCTTTGACGACTTTTTTGGCTGCTGCTTTGGGCGCCGCTTTGGCAGGTGCCTTGGGGGCGACTTGAGGGGCAGCGCTCTTGGCCGAGAGTTTTTGAACACTCTTGTTCAGCTCTTCAATGCGGGCGATCAGGGCGTTGACGTCCTTGGCAGACGGCACCCCCAACTTATTCAAGGCCTTGGCCACGCGGTCTTCAAAAATGTTTTCCAGTTTGTCCCAGCGGCCTGAGGCCTTGGATGAAATGTCGGTGGCCATGTGTGACATCTTGCTGGTGGCTTCGGAAAGCTTTTCTTCGGCCGCAGACTGGGTCTTGCGCTGCAGTGACACGCCTTCCTTGACCAGGGCTTCAAAGGCCTTGGTGCCTTCAGCCTGCGCCTTGTTGAAGGCACCCAGACCCGCTTGCCAGATCTGCTGTGCCGAGTCTTTGACCGAGCCCGTCAATGGCGTGGCGGTCTTCTTGGACGAGGTGCTTTTTTTGAGTTTGGTGACCATGGGATGCTCCAGTGAGTTAAGGGGGGGGGGGCCGTCATTGCGCTGTCTCGCGGCAGATCAGGTGATGCAGTCGAACGACTGTAAGGCTCCGCCTGGCCCGCGTGTAGGTAGAGCCTCCTAAAACCATAGAGGTTCAGCTCTAGCAATGCACGGGTTTATGCTGAATAGACGGGTCCATGAATTCGGCAAGAATGAGCTATTCAACGGGAGGTTTTCATGCAGTATTTCGTCACCGGCGCCACCGGGTTTATTGGCAAGCGGCTCGTTAAGAAATTACTCGAACGCAAGGGCTCCGTGGTGCACTTCCTGATTCGCAAGGAAAGCGAGGGCAAGGTCGCCGGCTTGCGCAAGTTTTGGGGCGTGAGCGCGGCGCGGGTCGTGCCGGTTTTTGGAGACCTTGTTACCAAGAGGCTCGGCGTGGCGGCGGACGATGTGAAGCAACTCAAAGGCCAGATTGACCATTTCTACCATTTGGCCGCCGTTTACGACCTGGGGGCCGATGCAGCGAGCCAGATCGCGGTCAACATCGAAGGCACGCGCAACACGGTGGAGTTCGCCCAGGCGATTGACGCCGGGCACTTTCACCACGTGAGTTCGATTGCCGCTGCCGGCCTGTATGAAGGTGTGTTCCGCGAAGACATGTTCGAAGAGGCCGAAAACTACGACCACCCGTACTTCATGACCAAGCATGAGAGCGAAAAAATCGTGCGCAAGGAATGCAAGGTGCCGTGGTCGGTTTACCGGCCCGCCGCCGTGGTGGGCGACAGCACCACGGGCGAGATGGACAAGGTTGATGGGCCCTACTACTTCTTCAAGCTCATTCAGCGCATGCGCCAGTTGCTGCCGCCGTGGATGCCGTCGATTGGCCTGGAAGGCGGGCGCATCAACATCGTGCCGGTGGACTTTGTGGTGGCCGCGCTGGATGCCATCAGCCACCAGAAGGGCATCGAGAAAAAATGCTACCAGCTGGTGGATCCGGTGGGTTATCGCGTAGGCGATGTGCTTGATATCTTCAGCCGGGCCGCTCATGCCCCGAAGATGAACCTGTTCATCAATGCAGCGCTCCTGGGGTTCATTCCCCGCAGCGTGACCAAGGGCCTCATGGCACTGGCACCGGTACGCCGCGTGCGCAATGCGATCATGAACGACCTGGGCTTGCCTGAGGATATGCTGACCTTTGTCAACTACCCCACGCGCTTTGATTGCCGCGAAACCCTGGCCGCACTCAAGGGCACCGGCGTGGCATGCCCGAACCTGAAAGACTATGCCTGGCGCCTGTGGGATTACTGGGAGCGCCACCTCGACCCGGACCTGCACATTGACCGCTCCCTGCGCGGCACGGTGGCGGGCAAGGTGGTACTGGTCACCGGCGGGTCATCGGGCATCGGCCTGGCGGCCGCGCACAAGTTTGCCGAAGCCGGGGCCACCACCCTCATTTGCGGCCGTGATGTCGACAAGCTCGAAGAAGCCTGCAAGGAAGCCAAAGCCAAGGGTTACAGCTTTGTGGCCTATGCGGCGGATATTGCCGACATGGCGGACTGCGACCGTTTCATCAAGCAATTGCTGGAGGACCACGGGAGTGTGGACTTTCTTATCAATAACGCGGGGCGCTCCATTCGCCGGGCGATTGAAGGCAGCTACGACCGCTTCCATGATTTTGAGCGCACCATGCAACTCAACTATTTCGGCAGCCTGCGGGTGACGATGGGCCTGCTGCCCGGCATGGTGGGCAAGAAAAAAGGCCATGTCGTCAACATCAGCTCGATTGGCGTGTTGACCAATGCGCCGCGTTTCAGTGCCTATGTGGCGTCCAAGGCGGCTCTGGACGCCTGGACCCGCTGCGCCTCCAGCGAGTTTGCGGACCAGGGGGTGTCATTTACCACCATCAACATGCCTCTGGTGCGCACCCCCATGATTGCGCCGACCGGCCTGTACAACAACGTGCCCACGCTCTCGCCCGAAGAAGCGGCGGACATGATTGCGCAGGCCTGTATCTTCAAACCCGTGCGCATTGCCACCCGCCTGGGCATGACCGGGCAGTTGTTGCACGCCGTGTTGCCGCGCATTGCCCAAATTGCGATGAATACCAGCTTTCGCATGTTCCCCGATTCCAGCGCCGCCAAGGGGGCCAAGCCAGGCGACAAGCCGGTCAAGCAGCAACTCTCTGCCGAGGCGGTCGCCATGCAGCAAATGATGCGGGGCATTCACTTTTGAACTGCCAACGCAAGCAAGCTCAAAAGAGGCGCGGCAGGCGCCTTTTTTTTTGGCAACGGAGTATCGGTTATCTGTTGGGTAGATATTAATTAACCTGAATCCCGGTATTTACATTAATTCATACCCATACTTTCAATATCTTCTGGTTAATCAGTGGGATAATCTGGCTTAATAATAAAAGCCTAACAAATAGGTATTCGAATAATTTGGGGGTTATGTAATTTTGATAAATATTTGTCCATGAACAACCTGATAGAAATCCAGACTCAAATCGAAAAGCTGCAAAAGCAGGCCAGCGAAATTAAAACCCGCGAGTTTGATAAAACGGTGCAGGATATTTTGGCCAGGATGCAGGCTTTCGGTATCACCCTGAAGGATTTGCAGCCGCCCAAGACGCGCGGCGCCAAGGGCAAGGGCAAGACGACCAAAGTGGCTGTTACCCCCAAGGTCAAGCGCGAAGGCGCAACGCCCAAAGTGAAAAGCACCACCCCCGTCGCGGCCAAGTACCGCGGACCCAATGGTGAAGCCTGGAGCGGTCGTGGCCTGACACCGCGCTGGTTGGCGGCGCTGGTGGCGCAAGGGCAATCCAAAGAAGCGTTTTCCGTTCAGCCCTGAACGAACCTGCGGGCATTACAGTCATGTGATGCCCGTCGGGCAGACCGCCACCTTTTTTGACCCTCACCATGACCGATATTTCCTATATCCCTCCCCGCGACAAAGCCGAAATTCTGGCCCAGGCCCTGCCTTACATCCGCAAATTCCATGGCAAAACCATGGTCATCAAATACGGCGGCAACGCCATGACGGACCCGGCCCTGCAGGCTGACTTTGCGGAAGACGTGGTGCTGCTCAAACTGGTCGGCATCAACCCCGTGGTGGTGCACGGTGGCGGGCCGCAGATTGAAACCGCGCTCAAGCGGCTGGGCAAAAAGGGCGAGTTCATTCAGGGCATGCGGGTGACCGATGCCGAAACCATGGAAGTGGTGGAGTGGGTGCTGGGCGGCGAGGTGCAGCAGGACATTGTGGGTCTGATCAACCAGGCCGGTGGCAAAGCCGTGGGCCTGACCGGCCGCGATGGTGGCATGATCCGCGCGCAAAAACTCAAGATGCTGGACCACACCGACCCCAGCATTGAGCATGACGTGGGCCAGGTGGGTGACATCGTCAGCATCGACCCCAGCGTGGTCAAGGCCCTGCAGGATGACGCGTTCATCCCGGTCATCAGCCCCATCGGATTTGGGGAAAACAACGAGAGCTACAACATCAATGCCGACGTCGTCGCCGCCAAGCTGGCCACGGTGCTGAAAGCCGAAAAGCTGATGATGCTGACCAACATCAGCGGTGTGCTCGACAAGCAAGGCAAGCTGCTTACTGACCTGACCGCGCGCCAGATCGACGAGCTGTTTGCCGACGGCACCATCAGCGGCGGCATGCTGCCCAAGATTGCCGGTGCGCTGGATGCGGCCAAGAGCGGCGTGAACTCGGTGCACATCATTGACGGCCGGGTGCCGCATGCCTTGCTGCTGGAAATTTTGACGGATCAGGCCTTTGGCACGATGATCCGCTCTCATTGATTTGCTATTAATTTAATAGCTGCTTGCGTACGCTGTACAAGGGCTAGAGGGATTTTTTATGCGACTCCTGCTCGTGGAAGACGATGTGATGGTGGCCAGCGGCATCAAGCTGGGCCTCACGGACGCCGGTTATGCGGTGGACTGGGTGGGCAGTGGCGAACGTGCGCTAGAGGTCTCCGTGCGGGAGGCGTTTGATGCGGCCATCATCGACATTGGCTTGCCCGGCATGGATGGTCTGGCGCTCACCCAGCGCCTGCGCAAGGAGGGCCATGCCATGCCAGTGCTCATCCTCACCGCGCGCGACGCCCTGAATGACCGGGTGCAGGGGCTCGACATCGGGGCCGATGACTACATGATCAAACCCTTTGAGCTGCCCGAGTTGCTGGCCCGCTTGCGCGCCTTGTTGCGCCGCTCCCAGGCGGCCACCTCGGCCGTGCTGAGTTTTGGTCCGCTGGAGTTGGACACCTCGACCCGGCTGGCCTGCATTCGCCCGCATGGCGCACCCATTGAGTTGGGCCCGCGCGAATGGACGGTGATGGAGTATTTGCTCATCAACGCGCCCAAGCCCGCCAACAAAGACAAGTTGTTGCAGGCCCTGACCGGGTGGGACAAGGAGATCACGCCCAACGCGGTGGAGGTCTATATCTCCCGCCTGCGCAGCAAGCTCGAACCCCATGGCATTGCGCTGCGTTGCATCCGCGGCTTTGGTTACCGTCTGGAGATGGCGCTCGACGGCGCGATCGATCCCGTCCCCACCGCCGGTTGACCGATGCCGCTGGCCGCCATGTCCTCCGGGCTGCAGCGGCGCCTGCTGCTGCTGCTGCTCATCCCCTTGTTTCTGCTGGCCAGCGTCAATACCTGGGTTGACTACCGCTCCGCCGACGACGCGGCCCTGCAACAGGACCGGCAGTTGCTCAAGCTGGTGCCCCTCATGGCGGATTCCGTCGTGGCCGCGGGCAGTCGGCCCGAGGACGCGCCGGTACTCCTGACCGCACCGGCCATCGATGAATTCCTCAAGGACCGGGTCGGCCTGTCGGCCTTTGCGGTGGCCCGCCTGGACGGTCAGGTGCTGCTGGGCGATGCCTGGCTGAGTGCCGTGCCCCCCACCACGCGCGAGCCTGAGTTTTTGAGCGAAGAAGAGGGCGGGGTGACGTACCGCATCGTCTCCCAGCGGGTGCACACGGCGGCGGGTGAACTGGTGGTGCGTCTGGCGGACGGGTCTGATCCGCGCCAGCAATGGGTCAAAGGCGTGCTGTTCAAGGTCTTGCTGCCCAACGTGGTGCTGATGGTGGCGGCCGTATTTGTCGTCAACTGGGCGGTCCGGCGGGCACTGCGGCCGTTGCTGGCCTTGCGCGAAGCGGTGGAGCACCGGGCCTCGCGCGACCTCAGTCCGATTGACGTGGAGGCCTCTCCGGAAGAGGTGCGCCCGCTGGTGCTATCGCTCAACCGCCTGTTTGACCTGGTGAACGCGCAGGCCGAGAGCCAGCGCCGCTTTGTGGCCGATGCCGCTCACCAGTTGCGCACCCCGCTGGCCGGCCTGCAGGCGCAGGTGGAGGCCTGGGCGCAGGCGGTCAACACCACCGCCGCCGGTTCGATTCACCCGGTTTTTATAGAGAAAATGCCTGTAGCCCCCGCAGAACGTGTGCAAGCAGCTATTATTTTAGGAGCAGATCAGGTCAACCACATGCGCAATGCCGTGCGCCGTACCTCGCAATTGGCCAACCAGTTGCTGGCGCTGTCCCGGGCCGATGCCCGCAGCCTCGACGCCCAACCCCTGCAGCAGGTGGACCTGAAGGCCTTGTGCGAAAGCCTGCTGGAGCAGCACCTGGACGCTGCTTTCGCCAAACACATCGACCTGGGGCTCGATGCGCAGGCGGTGCAGGTCACCGGTCATGAATGGCTGTTGCGCGAGTTGTTGGGCAACCTGGTGGACAACGCCCTGAAATACACCCCTGAGGGCGGCAGCGTCACGCTGCGTTGCGCGCACACGCCGGACGACGGGCTGGCGTTTCTGGAGGTGGAGGACGACGGGCCGGGGGTGCCGCAGCAGGAACGTGTGCGGGTGCTGCAGCGGTTTTACCGCGTGCCGGGCACCCGGGGCGAGGGCAACGGGCTGGGTTTGGCGATCGCCGAAGAGATTGCCCGGGTGCATCGCAGCCAGTTGGTGGTGGACAGTGGGCGGGGCAACAAGGGCACCCGCATCAGGCTGATATTCCCTGCCTGACCCTGCCAAAACCCTTGGGTTCGCTGTGCGAGAATCAAATTTAACCTCCTGCACTGCGCACCATGTCCGACCTTGATCCCGCCTTTTCATCCTCCGCTTCCCACGTGCTTTCAGGCGATGAAGTGGCTGCGCCCGTGCGTAAACGACCCAAGCCCGGCGAGCGACGCGTGCAGATTTTGCAGACGCTGGCGGCTATGCTGGAGCAGCCCGGCAGCGAGCGCATCACCACGGCGGCCCTGGCGGCGCGGCTGGAGGTCAGCGAAGCCGCCCTGTACCGCCACTTTGCCAGCAAGGCGCAAATGTTCGAGGGCTTGCTGGACTTCATCGAACACGCGGTGTTCTCGCTCATCAACCAGATCATCGACCGGGACACGGCAGGCGCTACGCCGGATGCCAGCGCGGGGGCGCGCCAGGCGGGCAAGGTGATTGCCATGCTGATGCAGTTTGCCGAGAAAAACCCCGGCATGACCCGCGTGATGGTGGGCGATGCCCTGGTGTTTGAGAACGAACGCCTGCAGCAGCGCATGAACCTGTTTTTTGACAAGATCGAGGCGACCCTGAAACAAAGCCTGCGCGGCGCGGCAGAACTCAGCGGCTCGGCCACGCCCAGCGTTGATGCGCAGGTGCGTGCGTCGGTGCTCACGGCTTTTGTGGTCGGGCGGCTGCAGCGGTTTGCGCGCACGGCGTTCAAACGCCTGCCCTCGGAACACCTGGACGCCAGCCTGGCCCTGATGCTGACTGATTTTTCGCGGGTAAACCCTAGGTCATCCTAGAAAAATGCCCCTAGAGGCACCCCGCCACCGGGTGGCCGGCCAAAAGTACGGCAAAATAGAACGATCGTTCTTTTTTGTGTGCCATGACCATTTCCGAATTACCCGCCAAACCCAACGCGCCCAGCAGCCGCACCGCCTCACGGGGCGGGCGGGCGCTGCAAAAAGGCCAACAGACCAAACAGGCCATCATCGACGCCGCTTTGGGTCTGGCGGAGCAAATTGGGTTGGAGGGTCTCAGTATTGGTGTCCTCGCGGAGGTCACCCAGATGAGCAAGTCTGGTGTCTTTGCCCATTTCGGATCGCGCGAGGAACTGCAAATTTCCGTGATCCGGGAGTACTACGCACGTTTCTCTGAAGAAGTCTTTTTTCCGGCAATGGAGGAGGCTCGGGGCTTGCCGCGCGTGCGCGCCCTGTTTGCCAACTGGATGAAGCGCGTTGCGGTTGAAATCCAGTCGGGCTGCATCTTCATCAGCGGAGCAGCGGAGTTTGACGACCGCCCCGGTCCCGTGCGCGACGCCCTGGCCAGTTCCGTCAAGACCTGGCTGGCCGCCATGTACCGCGCCGTGGTGCAGGCCAAAGAAGAAGGCCACCTGGATGCTGATGCCAGCGAAGAGCAGATGGCTTTCGAGATTCACGGCCTCATTCTGGCCCTGCACTACGAAGCCCGCTTTCTGAACAACCCGAATTCCATGGCCCGCGCCAACGTCGGTTTTGAAAACATTCTCCTGCGTTACGGCCAGTCCGGCACGATCGCGCCCCGTACGGTTTCTTCCCCACAATCAAAAACCCACTCTAAGGACTAATCAGCATGCCTACCTACAACCCGCCCCTGCGCGACATGCAATTTTTGATGCACGAAGTGTTCAAGGTCACTGACGACTTCAAGGCCATGCCCCAGCACGTTGACATGGATGTGGACACCATCAATGCGGTGCTCGAAGAAGGCGGCAAGTTCGCGTCCGAGGTCATTTTCCCGCTCAACATCAGCGGTGACACCGAGGGTTGCCAGCTCGACAAAACCACGCACGCCGTGACCACGCCCACCGGCTTCAAAGAGGCGTATGCCAAGTACATCGAAGGCGGCTGGGCGGCCCTGGCCTGCGACCCGGCTTTTGGCGGGCAGGGCTTGCCCCTGGTGGTGAACCAGATGTTTTATGAAATGCTCAACAGCGCCAACCAGGCCTGGACCATGTACCCCGGCCTCACGCACGGCGCCTACGCCGCGCTGCACACGCACGGCACGGACGAGCAGAAGAATACCTACCTGCACAAGATGACCAGCGGGGAGTGGACCGGCTCCATGTGCCTGACCGAGCCGCATTGCGGCACCGACCTGGGCCTGATGCGCACCAAGGCCGAGCCTCAGGCGGACGGCACTTACAAGATCACCGGCAACAAGATTTTCATCAGCGCCGGTGAGCACGACATGGCCGGCAACATCATCCACCTGGTGCTGGCCCGCCTGCCCGATGCGCCTCCCGGCATCAAGGGGGTGAGTCTGTTCATCGTGCCCAAGTTCATGGTCAATGCCGATGGTTCGCTGGGCGCGCGCAATGGCGTGTACTGCGGTGGTCTGGAGCACAAGATGGGCATCCACGGCAACGCCACGGCGCAGATCGTACTCGACAGTGCGGTCGGTACGATGGTGGGCCAGCCCAACAAGGGCATGAACGGCATGTTCGTGATGATGAACGCAGCCCGCCTGGGCGTGGGCAATCAGTCGCTCGGGCTGACCGAAGTGGCGTACCAAAACGCATTGGCCTACGCCAAAGACCGCATCCAGATGCGTTCCCTGTCCGGCCCCAAGTCCAAGGACCAGCCTGCTGACCCCATCATCGTGCACCCCGATGTGCGCAAGATGTTGCTCACGGCCAAGGCCTACGCCGAAGGCGGCCGCGCGCTGATGTGTTTCAGCTCCATGCTGCTTGAAAAAGAACACAGCCACTCCGATGAAAAAGTGCGCAAGGATTCGGGTGAACTACTGGCCATGCTGACGCCCATCGTCAAGGCCTTCATCACGGACAACGGTCACATCTCGACCAACGCCTGCATGCAGGTCTTTGGCGGCCACGGCTTTGTCAAGGAATGGGGCATGGAGCAGTATGTGCGCGACAACCGCATCAACATGATCTATGAAGGCACCAACACCATCCAGTCGCTGGACCTGCTGGGCCGCAAGATTCTGGGCAACAACGGCGCCACACTGCAAAAGTTTGGCAAGCTCATTGGCAAACTGGTGGCTGAAGAAGGCGTCAACGAAAAGATGGCCGAGTTCATCACGCCCATTGCCATCCTGGGTGAGCAGATGACCAAGTTCACCACCGAGATCGGGTTCAAGGGCTTCCAGAACCCCGACGAAGTGGGCGCTGCCGCGGTGGATTACTTGCGCGTGGCCGGGCACCTGGTGTTTGGCTACTTCTGGGCGCGCATGGCGCAAGTGGCCCTGCGTGAAATGGCAGCGGGCAACACCGACCCGTTCTATCTGGCCAAGCTGCAGACCGCGCGCTTTTACTTTGCCAAGCTGTTCCCCGAGACCGCCACGCTGATGCGCACGGCCCGGGCCGGCAGCAAGGTGTTGATCGATACCGACGCCGCGCTCGCGTAAATAGTCATTCCTGTCAGTCTGCTTTATTTAACAACGAGGAGTTCTCATGTTCCGTACCGCTATTGCCATTGTGTTGGGTGTGTCGTGTGTCTCTGCCATGGCGCAAATGTCCCCTGTGGGATTGTGGAAAACCATCGACGACAAAACCGGTGCCGTGCGCTCCGAAGTGCGCATCATCGACACGGCCGGTGTGCTCACCGGGGTGGTCGAAAAAGCCCTGGTCACCAGCCCGGAGCCCAATTGCGACAAATGCACCGATGACCGCAAGGGCAAGCCCAAGCTCGGCATGGAGATCATTCGCGGTGCGCACAAGGCCGAGGGCAAGGACGTCTGGGAGGGCGGCAGCATTGTCGACCCCGACAGTGGCACCGTCTACAAACTCAAGTTGACCCCGGTGGACGAAGGCAAGAAGCTCGAAGTCCGTGGCTTCGTGGGCTTTGCCCTGCTGGGGCGGACCCAGACCTGGGTTCGCGCGCAGTAATATTTTTCAGGAAACAACATGTCCCGCTTTCAAGTCAAAAAAGTTGCCGTGCTCGGCGCCGGTGTGATGGGGGCGCAGATTGCGGCCCATCTGGTCAACGTCAAGGTGCCGGTCATTCTGTTTGATCTGCCCGCCAAGGAAGGCCCCAAGAATGGCATCGTCACGCGTGCGATTGAGGGCCTGAAAAAGCTCAAACCCGCGCCGCTCGGAGTGGTCGAGGATGCTGATTTGATTCAACAGGCCAACTACGAAGAGCACATGGACCTGCTCAAGGACTGTGACCTGGTGATTGAAGCCATTGCCGAGCGCATGGACTGGAAGCTGGACCTGTACAAAAAGATTGCGCCGTTCCTGGCGCCGCACGCCATCATCGCGTCCAACACTTCGGGCCTGTCGATCACGAAGCTGAGCGAAGCCTTGCCTTCAGCCCTCAAGCCGCGCTTTTGCGGCATTCACTTCTTCAACCCGCCCCGCTACATGATGCTGGTGGAGTTGATTAACACCCCCACCACGCAGCCTCAAATTCTGAACGATCTTGAAACCTTTGTGACCCGCAACCTGGGCAAGGGCGTGGTGCGGGCCAAGGACTCGCCCAACTTCATCGCCAACCGGGTGGGCATCGCCGGCATGCTGGCCACCATGAAAGAGGTCGCCAATTTCGGTCTGACTTATGACGTGGTCGATGACCTCACCGGCAAGAAATTGGGCCGCGCCAGTTCGGGCACCTTCCGCACGGCCGATGTGGTGGGGCTGGACACGATGGCGCACGTCATCAAGACCCTGCAGGACACGCTGAGCCTGGAGACGGACCCGTTTTACGAGAGTTTTGCCACCCCCGAGGTGCTCAAGACCTTGCTGGAGATGGGCAACCTGGGGCAAAAGTCCAAGGCCGGTTTCTTCAAGAAGGTAGGGCGCGATATTCTGCGCTTTGACCTGGCCACCAAAGCCTATGTGCCCGGTGGCGAAAAAGGCGATGAGGTCTATGGCCGCATGCTGAAAAAGTCCGCGGGCGAACGCCTGGCCTTGCTGCGCAATAGCGAAGGCGCGCAAGGGCAGTTTTTGTGGGCCATTCTGCGCAACAGCTTTCATTACGCCGCCGTGCACCTGGCCTCGATTGCCGACAACGCGCGGGATGTGGATTTCTGTATGCGCTGGGGTTTTGGCATGCAGCAAGGCCCGTTCGAGCTGTGGCAGGAAGCCGGTTGGCTGACCGTAGCCACCATGATCCAGGAAGATATTGACGCCGGCAAAGCCCTGTGCAAGGCGCCTTTGCCCGAGTGGGTGTTCAAAGGCCCCGTGGCCGATGCTGGCGGCGTGCACACTCCGCAAGGTTCGTGGAACCCGACGCTGCAGACGTTTGTGCAACCGCGCAGCCTGCCGGTCTACGCGCGCCAGCATTTCCCCGAGAGCGTGCTGGGTGCCAATGCGCCCAAGGCCGAAGTGGCGGGCACGACCGTGCACGAGGACGCCGCCATTCGCTTGTGGACGCTGGATGGAGAGGTGCTCATTGCCAGCATCAAGACCAAAATGCACGCCATCAGCCCCGCGGTGGTGGAAGGCCTGATGCAGGGCCTGGCGCTGGCCGAGGCCGACTACAAGGGGCTGGTCATTTGGTCGCCCGACGACATGTTCTCGGCGGGTGCGGACCTGCAGGCCATGTTGCCCGCCTTCATGATGGCGGGCGTGAGCGCCATTGACGGCGCCGAGGCCGAAATGCAGCAGGCCATGCTGAGCCTGCGTTATGCCAGCGTGCCCGTGGTGTCGGCCGTGCGCGGTCTGGCACTCGGCGGCGGCTGTGAACTGGCGGTGTACTCGGCCAAACGGGTGGTGGCGATGGAGAGCTACATGGGGCTGGTTGAAGTGGGCGTGGGCCTGGTGCCCGGCGCCGGTGGCCTGACCTACATTGCGCGGCGCGCGGCCGAAAACGCCGCAGCCTCGACCGGCAAAGACCTGCTGCCTTTCCTGACCGAAGGCTTTACCGCCGCGGCCATGGCCAAGGTGGGCACCAGCGCACTGGAGTCCCGCAAGCTCGGTTACCTGCTGGAGAGCGATGTGGTGGTGCCGCACAAGGATGAGTTGCTGTTTGTCGCCATCAACGAGGCCAAAGCCCTGTTTGATTCGGGCTACCGCGCACCGCACAAACGCACGTTTGCGGTGGCGGGGCGCAGTGGCGTGGCCACCATCAAGGGCTCGCTGGTCAACATGCGGGACGGTGGCTTCATCAGCGCGCACGATTTTCACATTGCCAGCCTGATTGCCCACGTGGTCTGTGGCGGTGACGTCGACGCGGGCAGCCTCGTGACCGAGGACTACCTGATGACGCTGGAGCGCCGTGCCTTTTGTGAACTGCTGGTGCACCCCAAATCGCAAGAACGCATCATGGGCATGATGTCCACCGGCAAACCTGTACGCAACTGATTCGAGATCCACATGAAACAAATTCAAGAAGCCTACATCGTTGCCGCCACGCGCACCCCCATCGGGCGTTCGCACCGCGGGTTCTTCCGCAACACGCGCCCGGATGACCTCTTGGTCAAGGCGCTGCAGGCGGCGCTGGCCCAGGTGCCGACGCTGGACCCCCAGACGATTGAAGACCTGATCTGCGGCTGCGCCATCCCGGAAGCCCAGCAAGGCCTGAACATCGCCCGCATTGGCGCCGTGCTCGCGGGCCTGCCCAACAGCGTGGGCGGCATCACCGTCAACCGCTTTTGCGCCTCGGGGCTGAGTGCCGTGCAGATGGCGGCCGACCGCATTCGTGTCGGGGAAGCCGACGTGATGATCGCCGCCGGTGTGGAGAGCATGAGCATGGTGCCGATGATGGGCAACGCGCCCTCGCTGTCGCCCGCCATGTTCAACAACGACGAGAACATTGGCATTGCTTACGGCATGGGCCTGACCGCCGAAAAAGTGGCCACGCAGTGGAAGGTCAGCCGCGAGGCGCAGGACCAGTTCGCCGTCGCCTCCCACCAGAAGGCGCTGGCGGCGATGGCGGCGGGCCACTTTGCGGATGAGATCACCCCGGTGGAGGTGATTGACCGTGCGCCGAATCTGGCGACCGGTGAAGTCATCGAGACAAAGCGGGTGGTCAGCCTGGACGAAGGCGCCCGCCCTGACACGTCGATGGACGGCCTGGGCAAGCTGCGCACTGTGTTCTCGGCACGCGGCTCCGTGACGGCGGGCAACAGCTCGCAAACCTCCGACGGCGCGGGCGCGCTGATTTTGGCGAGCGAAAAAGCCGTCAAGCAGTTCGGCCTGAAGCCGCTGGCCCGCTTTGTGAGTTTTGCCTCTAAAGGCGTGCCGCCGCATATCATGGGCATTGGCCCGATCGAGGCCATTCCCGCCGCGCTGCGTTACGCGGGACTCAAGCAGGACGACATCGACTGGATCGAGCTCAACGAGGCGTTTGCCGCCCAAAGCCTGGCCGTGATGAACACGCTGGGCCTGGACCCGGCCAAGGTCAACCCCATGGGCGGCGCCATTGCGCTGGGCCACCCGCTGGGCGCCACGGGCGCCATCCGCGCGGCCACCGCCATCCATGCGTTGCACCGCAACAAGCTGCGCTACAGCATGGTCTCCATGTGTGTGGGCATGGGGCAGGGCGCAGCGGGTATCTTTGAGCGCGTCTAGGCGCTGACTGTCAAGGGCCACCCTCGGGTGGTCTTTTTTTGCTTTGCGCTACGTTGCGCTTTGCAGAGCGATCTCTGCAACCCAGGAAAGATGGCATGACTTCACATGTTTTTGATACCGCCATTGCCTTGCAGCCGCAGGCTGATGGCAGCTGGCTGGGCCAAACCAGCGCGCCCTATGCCAATATGGTGGGCCCCTTCGGTGGCATCACTACGGCGCAGATGCTCAACGCCGTGCTCCAGCACCCGGACCTTTTGGGCGAGCCGATCTCGCTCACCGTCAACTTCTGCGCGGCAGTGGCTGACGGCGTATTCACGCTGCAGGCCCGGCCTGCGCGCACCAACCGCTCCACCCAGCATTGGGCCCTTGAGATGCTGCAGGACGGCCAGACCGTGGCCACCGCCACGGCCGTGACCGCTGTGCGACGCGACACCTGGGGTGTGGATGAAGAGCCCATGCCCGTGTGCCCGCCGCCGCATGAGGTGCCCCTGCCCACCCTCACCGCGCCCATGGCTTTTGTGCAGCGCTACGAGCAGCGTGCCATCATGGGTAACATCCCGTCCGTATGGGACGGTTCGGGCCATAGCAGCCTGTCGCAAATATGGATACGCGACAACCCGCCGCGTCCGCTGGACTTCACTTCGCTGGCCTGCATCTCTGACATCTTTTTTCCGCGGGTGTTCATCCGGCGTGCCACCCATGTGCCGGTGGGCACCGTGTCTTTGACGGTGTACTTCCACGCCAGTGCCGCGCAGCTGGCCGCCACAGGCACGGGCTACCTGCTGGGCCAAGCCCAGGCGCAGGCATTTCGCAACGGCTTTTTCGACCAGAGCAGCCAGCTCTGGAATGAGGCGGGCGTGCTGCTGGTGACGACCCACCAGATCGTCTATTACAAACAGTGACCCCCTTCGGGCACACCTTTTCTTGAGATACAGACCATGCAAGACATCCTGATTCATATCGACGGTGGCGTCACCACCATCACCCTGAACCGCGTGGAGAAGAAAAACTCCCTTACCGCGGCGATGTACGCCGCCATGGCCGACGCGCTGGCGCAGGCCGAGGCGGACGCGTCCGTCCGTGCGGTGGTATTCCAGGGGCACGAGACCATCTTCAGCGCCGGCAACGACATTGGCGATTTTTTGAACGCACCGCCCGCCACGCAGGACGCGCCGGTGTTCCGCTTTTTGCGGGGCATCAGCACCTTCAGCAAGCCCGTGTTGGCGGCCGTGTGTGGCCCGGCGGTAGGCATCGGCACCACCCTGCTGTTCCACTGCGACCTGGTCTACGCGGGCGACAACGCGCAGTTCTCCATGCCGTTTGTCAACCTGGGCTTGTGCCCTGAGGCGGCGTCCAGTTACCTGGCGCCCCAGCGCATGGGCTATGGCCGGGCGGCTGAGGCCTTGTTGCTGGGTGACCCCTTCATGGCCGAGGCGGCGCTGGAGATGGGGCTGATCAGCCGCATCGTGCCGCCGTCCGAGGCCGCCGCACTGGCGCAGCGCCAGGCGCAAAAACTGGCGGCAAAACCGATCAGCTCGTTGATCGAGACCAAGCGGTTGATGAAAAAAGGCCAGGCCACGGTGGTGGCCGAGCGCATGGTGGAAGAGGGCGCCAGCTTCGGGCGCATGCTGCGCGAACCGGCGGCACGCGAGGCCTTCACGGCCTTCATGGAAAAGCGCAAACCTGATTTTTCAACGGTTTAAGGTGAAACGGGCTGTAGCCCACGTCCTGCCTTCGGAAAATGCTATTGTTTTGATAGTGGTTGGGTCGGAGTTGTTATCGTCGTCAACCGCTTCAATTTGACGGATGTCCATTGGATTGCAAGGCTGATTCCAATAGCCCGTTCAGCCTGGCAACAGGCTGTCGGCGCGATTCGCCCAAGGTCGAGTGTTGACCACGAGGCCATGCATTTTGTTTACTGAAGCGGGTGAAGTCTAGGGTTTACGGTTTCCATTGGGGTTCCAGAGCGCGAGGAAAGATTCGAACGTGGCCTAGGGACGGTGCCCCTTTCAGTGGTTACAGTTGAGGCATCCCCTCGGCCACGACAACTGGGCACGGTCGCTCAATGTTTATGGACTGTCAACAATTCACCAAGGCCCCCATGGTCGCAGCATACAAGCCACAATTTACGCCCATCTCTTACGACGGCATTGACAGCAATACTCCTTCGGGGGAATTGCCTGAGCTCCTAGACAGGCATGAGACGAGGGGTGGTTATGACCCACGGACCGGCAAGTTGACGCCCTTCAAAAACATCAGCAATGATTTTGATGAGAGCCTGATAAACGAAATGCTCGACAGCCTGACCGCAGCTGTGGAAGCCGGCTTGGGAACACCAGCAACTTTTCTCAAAGACTTCTTTGCAACGGATAAAGACGTGCAAAACTTTGCCGACGCACTTGATGAGTACGCGGACGAAGGAACGTTCTGGGTCAACGACCGGCACTTCAATGCATTCATCAATGCCGCAGATGCAGACGAAGCAGATTCCGTGACTTACTCCGCAATGGCAGACCGTATCCGCGAGTTATTTGATATTCAGCGTGAGCAAACCCAGAAAGCTGCCAAATCAGCGGCCAAAACCCCAAGGTAATTTGATTTCAACGCCCCTTTCACAAGGGTGAACCAAGGAGCCGTATGGCACTGGATACTGAAAAAAGGGCAGAGCTTACCGCGGCTGCGCTGGCACATCTTGTCGACCTGAAAAAGTTAACTACGGATGACCCAGCAGGCAAAGAGATAGTTGAATTTCTTGAAACAATGGTCACAAATGGCTCGGTAGCTGACAAAGATGAAGTCCTGGAGTCGTTTCACAAGTACGGGTCATTCGACAGATTCTTGGCGCAAAAAATGCCAGGTAAGAATGCATAACTGTCGTAGGCGGGGCCGCGCAGCGCATGCTGACCGTCCGCTCATTGTCGGGAGTTCCTCGCGCGGGCCGGGATGGTGAAATGTCTGTAAGCAAGGATGGCGTTCAATTGGCCCGATTGATAGTCAACGCGAACATCTAAGACTAAACACGATTCGCTAGACTTGAGTATGAAGAAGACACGAGTATTGGTGGTGGGGGGGTATGGCTTTTTCGGGCGCAGGCTCGTAGAACGCCTTTCCAAGCAAGCTGGCCTGGACATAACAGTTGCTGGGCGCTCCCGGGAGGCGGGAGAGTCCTTGGTGAAAACTTTACAGCCCTCGAGCAGTTCGGAACTGCATAGCGCAACCATGGATGCGATGTCGCCAGCTTTCGTGAGCAAATTGCGGCGCTTAAGCCCAACGGTGGTTGTCAATGCGTCCGGCCCGTTTCAAGGCCAGGATTATCGGGTAGCGGAGGCTTGCATTACTGTGGGTGCCCACTACATTGACCTGGCGGACGGGCGTGAATTTGTGACCGGAGTTGGCAGCTTGAACAAGGCTGCAGAAACTGCTGGCGTCCTGGTGGCAAGTGGCGCCAGCTCAGTACCAGCCTTCTCCAGTGCAGTTACGGACCATCTCGTACGCGGACTTTGCTCGGTGCATTCGATTGAAATCGGAATTAGCCCAGGTAACCGCACAGAACGAGGGCTTTCGACCGTGCGGGGTATCCTCAGCTATTGCGGCCAGGCGTTGCCAACATCTTCTCCGAACGCAACCATAGGTTGGCTCGGTTCGTACCGACACTCCTATTCGAGCCCGGTGGGCTCACGACTGCTTTCACCTTGTGATGTGCCCGATCTGGCATTGCTTCCAAGCAGGTACCCGGGGCAACCAGAGGTCAGATTTGCTGCTGGTCTTGAGTTGGAAGCCCTGCATCGCGGCATGAATTTGATGGCATGGATGGCTCATCATCGTCTAGTAAAAGACTGGTCCGAGTATGCGCAATGGCTCAAACGTGCAGCTGACCTATTCAAAACATGGGGGACTGACGCGGGGGCAATGCATGTCTCGGTTAAGGGGCTAGCTGACGACGGGCACATGATATGGCGGTCCTGGGAGCTATTGGCTACGCGCGGTGATGGGCCGTATGTTCCAACATTGGCAGCATCAGCGCTGATTCGAAAAATCTCAAACCGCAGTCTCCAGACATTGGGGGCAATGCCTTGCCTTGGTTTGTTGTCCCTTGAAGACTTCACTGTTGAGATGCAAGGTCTCGACATAGTGACCTCTGAAAGCGCTGAGTGAAATCCTTGTCCATGTACCGAAATGTGATGGGCCCAGCTTTCAATCGGCTAGACCATTCTGTCCAACAATTTCATAGCCTTTCGGGTCGGCACGAGTTTGACGGCTGGGTCGAGGTGCATGCCCCGGGGGCAGTCCTTGCCAAACTAATGGCGCTTTGTCTTGGGACACCTTTGAGTGCCTCAAGCGGGACGATTCGATTTGAACTCAACGCAGGGCCCGAGTCCGAGAGTTGGACCCGGTTCTTTCCCTCCAAGCGTATGACCTCAACTTTAACGAAAAAAAGTGACCGGGTTGTTGAACGTCTTGGCTTGGCTCGCTTGACTTTTGAGCTTATAGAGGTTGCGGGAGCGCTTGAGATGCGTTTGGAGTGCCTCCATTTTTTAGGAATCCGTTGCCCCTTGTGGTTGATGCCCCAGGTCGTCGCATTGGAGTCAGGCATGGCTGATTCGCTCAATTTCCAAGTGAAGGCGTCGCTTCCCCTCGTTGGTACAGTTGCCAGTTACAGTGGGTACCTTAATATGCCCAGCGAGGACCGTCCGTGATTGTCGTATTCGATGCCAAGTGCCTTCTCTGCAACGGATGGGTGAAGTTTTTGTTGAAACATGACCGAGAGGGTTTGTTTCAGTTTGCCTCCATTCAGGGCGCGACGGGTCAGTCATTGCTCAGCGACGCCGGGTTGCAGGTGGAAGGTCTACAGACACTGCTCTTAGTAGATGGGCCAACTACTTGGCAGCATACTGCAGCAATTTTTCGGGTGCTGCACGCGCTTGGCTGGCCTTGGCGGCTCGCTTGGATAGGTTGGTTGGTTCCCGCACCCGTACGCAATGCAATGTATCGCTTGGTTGCCCGAAACCGGTACTGGCTTTTTGGTCGCTCTGAGTCGTGCCTCCTACCAGCGCCTAATTTTTCCGCACGATTCCTGGATTGATTTAGCAGGGTACGGCGGGGTGTCGTCGTGCGAATGTCCGCTCCTGGTCGGCAAGTGCCTACCAGAACCAAGCCCAAAGCGTCCCTTCACCCATTGACATGACCGTCTTCGCCTCAGTTCCTTCGTGGTCCGCACATGATTTCGGGACTGGGGATGTCGATGCATTTATCGAAGGCTTCTGGCTTGGTGGCCCCTCGCGTCGTTCTGTACGGGCCGAAGCACTCGACGCTCTCATCGTAGATGCGCCACCGCGTTGGGCAGTCCGTTTCGTCGGTGATGACCTCTGTTGGCCGCTTCGCACTCTTTTCACTGGGCTGAGTCGCGGCCTTCGTGCTATCAGCTGGGCTTGAAGGCGTTTTCTTAGGCGGGGCCGCCATTTCGTGGCGTTTCCTTATTTTCTCCTCGGCTGCTCGCTGTTCAATTTCGCGTTTTTGCTCCGTCGAGAGTTCGTACTTTCGCGAGTCACTACAGGTCGACGAGTTCTTGTACTTTTCCGGAACGACGTCTGACATTTGCGTCCGCCCGGTATCGTCCACCCAGCGACATATGGACGTTGAGCGCGCAACCGGCGACAGCAGTGCAAATGCCGCAGCGATTAGTGCGACGGGCATTCGAGCAAGCAGCGGCGTCAGCATAGGATGACTATCTTTGCTATGTCCCGCAAAACTACTGAATCATATGACTCATCGAAACGGAGAAATCTATTTGACAACATGGTGTTACAGGGGTCACAACTCAAATACATAGGTATATCAAGGTCGCCGCAGCAGTGGAGTGACCAATATCATGGTGCGAACTCATAGGTCAACGAGGTGACGGTGCCGCGGAAGTACGGCTTACGGCCATCCGGGCGCATCCAAGCAACTTCGCCACTGAACGGCACAGTCACTCCATCACGCATCTGGTAATTGGACCAGCGACCTTCCCAGGGGAGCACGACTGTTTCCTTGCCAGTCGTGGCGCTCCTCGCTTCGGCGCGGAACGAGTCAATCAGGCCGGCATCGTTGAACCTGAACAATAGCGTCAGCGTGAGCGGGCCATCCACGATGGTGGCGTTCGCGGAACGGTCATCGACCGCCTCCCATCGCACGCCCTGACTGGGCAGCAGTGCGGTTGGGTACCACGCCGCTTCGGCCAAGAAGCGCATGAATTCGCCACGGGCAATCTCGCCGCCTCCACTCATGTCGGCCATGGTGAACAAGCCCAGGATTGCCGCGTGCAACAGGCCCTTGCCAGCGATGTAGCTGTCGACCACTCGCACCGTCAAACCGGGCAGCATGGACACTTGAGCGTCCCACAGGAACCCCGGGCGTCGGGTGACGACCCATTGCCGTGACGTGAAGGGCCTCCACTGCTCATCAGTAGTGGACATGTTGAAAGTACCGGCGAGGTCTATATTGGCGGCGGCTATGACGGGTTGGCCATCTTTGAGCACAGCCCGAAAGTAGCGTTGTACCGGCGCGGGCAAGCCTTCGAGTTCGCGCGAGTCGTAGTGGGCCGGGGACTGCGACTGAGTTTTCTCAGTGATTCGGGCGGTATCGAGCCCGTTGGCCAGTGTCCGCCTGGCCTCGGTCCACCGTGTGGCCCCATAGGCAGCGAGGCCAACAGCAACGACTGCCAGCGAGCATAGAACCAGTCCAAGCCATAGCAGCCATGTCATTCGAGTTCCTTTGTCCTTAACCATTCCCTTGATTTTGGGCGCTATTTGTCGCGCGGTCTGTTCGCCTGCGAACAGAGGTACCACTCATCAAAGACCAGCTCCCAATACAGCTGAATCATCCGCCTCTCCCCAGGACGGTTAGCCTTCCAGGAAGGCTCCGCCGCTTCAGTCCACCACACATAGCCCGGTCCGCAACAGACGCTCCCAGACCTGGGGACATACCCAAGTGATGCGTCAGGCGCTCCCGCGCCTCGGGGTTCCAAATCTTTTTCTAAAGGTCCGCTATGTGGCAAACGGGCTGCGACGCCGTGGGCGCGCAGGGGTCGCATAGTCTGCGGGATTGAAGCTCTGCCTTTGGCCAAGCAATGGGTCGCCGTCTATGCGTTCTGCCAGGCTCTCAAGGTCGGCGTCCGAGACGCCACATTGCCTGAAGTGCTGGCGCCACCCGTCCACCACCTTGATAACGCGTACGACTTCGGAGGCGGCCTGGGCCGGGGTGTAGCCGAAAAGTTCGCACTGCGACATGGCATTGGAGAGCGTTGAGTCCCGCAGGTCGGTTCCGACGATGAACTCCTGGTACCCCTGACCTGAATTCGTGGTCAGCACGTCGTAAGCGGGGGCCAGCCGATACTTTCCCTGCCGCGTCGGCGCGACCACCATCAGCGCGTGGTTCTTCTCGTGGTCATCGGTGTTGTCGATCAGGATGTTGAACACCATGCGGCGAAAAAGCTCCTGCATGTCGAGCAGGTTGAGGCCCTGTTCAGCTACGCCAGCGCGCCGCAGCAGCTGCGCAAGGCCTGGGTAGCCCAGCACCGGCTCCTGCCCTGCGACGGTCTCTGCGCGCAGGGCGGTACCTGCCGAGATGCAATGGATGCGCATGACGCCGTTCCTGTCGTAACGGCGCACCGCCAGCGCGTGCTCACCGACGAGCGGCACCACTTGCGTCTCGGCTACCTGGATGCCAGCCAACTGGGCAAGCGTCATCGACGCGTGCTCAATGAGTGGCACGTCGATGGGCTCGTTGTTGAAAAACTTGATGATCCATTGCTCACCGGCGATGTCGATGAGTGCTTTGGGTTTGGCCCCCCCGAAACTGCCGCCAGCGGCCAACATCTTTCGCTCGATGTCGTTGACCGGTTCCTTGGCGCTGACCTTGCGGACGATTTCGCTCAAGTATTGTGCCTGCGCCAGCCGCGGCAGCGGGCTTTGGGTGCGCGGGACGTAGGTGTCAGCCGACGTCGACACGCCGAGTGCCCCGAAGCGGTCGTCGCCCGCATAGAACAAATACTCCATGATGGACAAGCGCGCAGGCTTGTCGAGGTATTGGATGACGCGCTCCCCCCAGCGGTCGGGTCGGGCGTCGTCAACGGCACCGACCGCCATGCCCTTCCATCGCGGCAGCTGTTCGATGTCAACGAGAAATAAGTCTTCGCTGAGGGGAAATCCACTGGCCAGCCAATCGGCGCCATACTGAAGGGAGACGCCCTTGCCAGCGTCGACCAGCCGCAGCCTGCCCACGTAACGCGGCGCAACCGGGTTTGAGAGGAACCACAGGGTCAGGTCGTTGTGTCTCATGTACCTTCTCGGGCCGCGTCAGCTTGCTGGTTCTGCCGCATCGCGGCCTTTTTCATTTTTGCCTCTGCCGTGGCGCGTACCCTGGCCTTGCCAAGTGCTTCTGCCTGACGCACATCCAGCTCAAGCGCTCCCCGGTCTTCCTTGGGCGTTGCCAAAGTTGCCAGCGCGCCGTCGCGGCCAATGAGCCACAGGGCGGTCGCCAGCACGCCAAGGCTCACGCCGGGTTCGCCGGCCTCCAGGCGCAGAAGCGTAGGGACGCTTATTCCAATGCGTTTGGCCCAGGTTTTGAGCGATTCCTTGCGGCGAAGCCTGGCCACGGCCAGGTCGGCCCCGAGCTGCTCAAGCGCCGCAACCGTCGATGGCGGTAGCTGCGTGAGGGCGGAAGATGCTTTTGTCATAACATATAGTTTAGCGTTTTTAGCTAATTCAGTAAAGTATATGTTAATTATGTGGTTCACGCGGGCGACAACGCGCAGTTCTCCATGCCGTTTGTCAACCTGGGCTTGTGCCCCGAGGCGACGCATGGAAAAGCGCAAACCTGATTTTTCGGTTGTTTAAGGAAAAACGGGCTGTAGCCAACGTCCTGTCTACGTATATTGCTATTGTTTTGATAGTGACTAGATCGAAGTCACTGGCGTTGAAATGAGGCGTCAACCCGCCCGCGCCGCCTCTATCGCTGCGATGTCGATCTTTTCCATCGTCATCATCGCTTCGAACGCGCGCTTGGCCGCCGCTTGATCAGGATCGGCGATCGCGGCCGTCAGGGCGCGTGGCGTGATCTGCCACGACAGTCCCCACTTGTCCTTGCACCAACCGCAGGCACTCGTCTGGCCGCCGTTTCCGACAATCGCGTTCCACAAGCGGTCGGTTTCGGCTTGGTCGTCGGTCGCGATCTGAAACGAGAACGCCTCGTTGTGCTTGAACTGTGGGCCGCCATTCAGCCCGAGGCAGGGGATGCCGGTCACCGTGAATTCGACCGTGAGGACATCTCCTTGCTTGCCATCGGGATAGTCGCCCGGCGCGCGGTAGATGGTGCCAACCGCGCTGTCAGGGAAGGTCTCGGCATAGAACTTTGCGGCGTCCACGGCGGTGCCCTCAAACCAGAGACAGATCGTGTTCTTGCTGACCATTTCGTTTCTCCTGAAAAGTTGAAGATGCTCAGCGAGCAGCGATCGGCGTCTCCGTGTGCATGGCACAGCGCCATCCGTGGTCGGTCTTGACCCAGGTCGAGGTGTCGCGCATCTCCTGTTCCGTGGTGGCGCCCTTGCCGCGCGGCGCGACACCCTGCTTGACGCGGTAGGACAGGATCGCCGTCGAGTCGTTCGGAAACAGGACCTCCATGTCGCTGAATTCGAACGAGGTGACCCCCCTGGAGCCGTGGTCCGCCATCTGGCGGTAGCCCGCATGGTCGAATTTCATTGCGCCGTGGGAGCTGACCATGAGCGCTGGCTCGCAGAGCAGGTTCAGCGCCACATCGGTCTCTTGGTCCACCATCGATTGCCAAAACTTGGTCTCGAGGTCGACCAGGGTCGCGCTTGGGTTCTGCATTTCGGTCTCCTTGCAATGAGAGGGCTCCCATCGTCCTCGTCGCAGGGACTTCCGTCTATCGGACTGCGCTGATGCGGTTGTAGGAATCCGCCGACACCTGCACGTTGGCGGACGGCGCGGGCCGCCTGTTGACGACTTGATTCGTCCAGAACAGGGCTTGTTATTTACACCAAGCATATGCTTGTCATAAATAGGCAATCTGGGTATGCTCGGGGTCAATGACCGCCATTGACGAGCCCCCCGACCCAGTCCTTCGCCGCCCCCGTGGCCGGCCTCCCAAGACCGAGCTTGAGCGTGACGACGGCAATCGGCGCCAGCCCTTGCTGGCGGTCGCGGCCCGCCTGTTTCGCGAAAAAGGTTTTGACGGCACCAGCACGCGTGACATTGCGGCGGCGGTGGGCATGCACAGCGGGTCGCCGTTCTACCACTTCAAAAGCAAAGACACCCTGCTGTTTGCCGTCATGGAGCAGGGCATGCATGCTGCGCTGGCCCGGCAAGCCGATGCGGTGGCGGGACGCGCGCCAAACGACACCCTCAGCGCGACGCAGAACCCCCTGGCGCTGATCCGGCGGCTGGTCAGCGCGCACTTTGACACCTTGCTGGGGCCGGGCAATGACTTTGTCCCCGTCATGCTGTACGAGGCCCGCGCCTTGAACGCCACGCAGCGGCTGGCGCTGGCGCGGCTGCAGGCGGACTACGAATCGGTCTGGACGCCGGTGCTGGAGGTCCTGCACACAACAGGCCATTTGCGTGCGCCGGTCGGTCTGTCCCGGCTGTTGATTCTGGGCGCGCTGAACTGGTCCGTGCAGTGGTTTGATGCCGATAAAAGCGCGTCGCTGGACGAACTGACCGACGCCGCTATGTCCCTCTTTTTTCAGGAACCTTGATGACACAACTCCTTGCCGCTGAAGCGGAAATGGAATTCGAAGACGAATTCGTGGCCGGTCTTAAAAAGATATTTGAGGAATTGATCGTCTTCAACCACGTGCTGGGGCTCAAGATCACCTCACTCAAACCCACACAGGTCCGGGCGCGTATCGACATGAAGCATGACCTGATTGGCCACTACGGCCACAACCGCCTTCACGGCGGCGTCATCAGCGCCGGGCTGGATGCCATGGGCGGTCTGGCCGTGATGGCCGCGATTGGCGCGCGGCACATGGACGAGTCGCCCGCGCAACGCCTGCACCGGTTTGGCAAACTTGGCACCATTGATTTGCGGGTGGACTACCTGCGCCCCGGCATTGGCGAGCACTTTGAATTGCGCGCCGAAGTGATGCGCCTGGGCTCGCGCGTGGCGTCTACGCGCATGGAGTTTCTGGGGGCCGACGGCAAGCTGCTGTCGACCGGGGCAGCTGCTTACATCGTGTCCTGACCGTGGGCGGCTTGATTTATGGAGAATCGGGCTGTAGCCCAGGTAGAACGTGCGCAGGCAGCTATTAAAAATATAGCGTTTTCAGATTGATTTGCGCGGTACCTCGCGCGGCTTGCCGTTTTCGTCAATGGCCACGTAGGTCAGGGAGGCCTCGGTCACCTTGGTGTACTCGCCCTGTGAGCCAAAACGCTCGGCAAAGACCTCGATCTTGACCGTGATGGAGGTGCGGCCAATGCGGGTCAGCTTGGCAAAGAACGACAAAATATCGCCTACCCGCACCGGGTGCTTGAAGACGAACTCGTTCACCGCCACCGTGGCCATGCGGCCGCCTGCGTAGCGCGCGGGCACCACGGCACCGGCCAGGTCCACGTGGGCCATCACCCAGCCGCCAAAAATATCGCCGTTGGCGTTGCAGTCGCCTGGCATGGGAATGACCTTGAGGACCAGTTCCTGGTCGGTCGGGAGTTGCACGCCCGCCGTGGCGGGGTTGGCGCCGGGGTGGGCGGAGGTGTTCGGGCTGGGGAGGTCAGACATGGGCACAATCAGGGTTGTTCAAGCTTTGAGATTGTCACCCATGCGCCGCTCTGGCGAATCCGCCTCCTCCCTCCACCACGGCGCCCCCTCGGCGCCTACCGCTGCCACCCCCCGTTCTGACTGGGCCACCCTGCGCCGCCTGTTCCCCTACCTGTGGGACTACAAGTGGCGGGTGATGGCCGCGCTGGCGTTCATGATTGGGGCCAAGATGGCCAACGTCAGCGTGCCCCTGCTGCTCAAGCAGCTGGTCGACACGATGAACCCCAAGCCCGGCATTGACGCCAGCACCCTGTTGGTGGTGCCGGTGGCTTTGCTGTTTGGCTACGGGCTGCTGCGCTTGTCCACCACCCTGTTTGCCGAGTTGCGCGAGCTGGTGTTTGCCAAGGCCACCGAGGGCGCCTCGCGCACCATCTCGCTGCAGGTGTTTCGCCATTTGCATGCCCTGAGCCTGCGTTTTCACCTGGAGCGCCAGACCGGCGGCCTCACGCGCGACATCGAGCGCGGCACGCGGGCGGTCAACTCGCTCATCTCGTATTCGCTCTACAGCATCATTCCCACGCTGATCGAGGTGGCCATGGTGCTCACGCTGCTGGCCGTCAAGTTTGACGTCTGGTTTGCGTGGATCACGCTGATTGCGCTGGTGTTCTACATCAGCTTCACCGTCATGGTGACCGAATGGCGTACCCAGTTTCGCAAGCAGATGAACGAGCTGGACTCCAAGGCCCACAGCCGTGCCATTGATTCGCTGCTCAACTTCGAGACCGTCAAATACTTCAACAACGAAGACTTCGAGGCGCACCGCTACGACGAAAACCTGGAGCGTTTTCGCATTGCCTCGCTCAAAAGCCAGCGCACGCTGAGCCTGCTCAACACCGGGCAGCAGCTCATCATTGCCACCGGCCTGATTGCCATGTTGTGGCGCGCCACGCAAGGCGTGGTGGACGGGCGCATGACGCTGGGCGACCTGGTGATGGTCAACGCCTTCATGATCCAGCTCTACATTCCGCTCGGTTTCTTGGGCGTGCTGTACCGCGAGATCAAGCAGAGCCTGACCGACCTGGACAAGATGTTCACCCTGATGGAGCGCGACCGCGAAATTGCCGACGTGCCGGGCGCCCAGCCGCTGCGCGTGGAGGGCGCCAGCGTCACGTTCAGCCACGTCAGCTTTGCCTACGACCCGGCGCGGCCCATCCTGCACGACATCAGCTTCGAGATTCCTGCAGGCAAAACCGTGGCCGTGGTCGGGCCGTCGGGCTCGGGCAAGTCCACGCTGGCCCGCTTGCTGTTCCGCTTTTACGACGTGCAGCAGGGCCAGATCCTGATTGCCGGGCAGGACATCAAACAGGTCACGCAAGCCTCGGTGCGCCAGGCCATTGGCATCGTGCCGCAAGACACCGTGCTGTTCAATGACACGGTGGAATACAACATCGCCTATGGCAAGCCCGGCGCCACGCGCGCGCAGGTGGAGGAGGCCGCGCGCAGCGCGCACATCCACAACTTCATCAGCGCCACGCCCAAGGGTTACGACACCATGGTGGGTGAGCGCGGGCTGAAACTCTCGGGTGGTGAAAAACAACGCGTGGCGATTGCCCGCACACTGCTGAAAAATCCGCCGATTCTGATCTTCGATGAAGCCACCTCCGCGCTGGACTCCGCCAACGAGCGCGCCATTCAGGCCGAGCTGCAAAGCGTGGCGCAGAACAAGACCACGCTGGTGATTGCGCACCGTTTGTCCACCGTGGTGGACGCGCACGAGATTCTGGTGATGGACGCCGGGCACATCCTGGAGCGCGGCACCCACACCGAACTGCTGGCCGCCAACGGGCGTTATGCGTCGATGTGGGCGCTGCAGCAGAGTGCCGAGTAAATTTAAGATGTTTTGGGGCTCTAGCCCCGGTGGTACCTTCGCAGATAGCTATATTATTAATAGCAATTCCTCGTTTGTTCCACCTGTGCAGCCTCGCCTGGATTGGTTTTAAGGAAACCCAATGGATACCGTCATGTTTTTCTCCATCACAGCCTGCGTCTTATGCGCCAGTGTGGTCTATCTGTTCATGGAATACCGCGCCCACGGCGAACGCGACAAGGCGCTTGCCAACATGCTGCGCGTTCAGGCCGAAGTTGCCGCCAAAAACAAAAAACTGGAGGGCTACAGCAAGTACCTGGATTACCTGGCGGCGGGCAAGGTGGCGGTGGCCGACCACTCGAAGTCCCTGGTTGGCAAAGTGGTGCGTGAATACGTTCACGTGGAGAAAATCACGAAGGACAAGCTCAAGCACGATTCGGACACCAGCGTGATCGTCTGGTACTCGGTGGAGTTCACCTTTGGCTCTGATTTGAGGTCCGGCAACTTTGAGATTCTTCCCACCACCGCTGGAGTCGAGATCCAGATGGGCCGGCCCATTCTCGTCGGCACACCCGTGGTCAAACCGCTGTCACAAGATATCTCGGGTGTTGGCGTGCTGCTCGACGAGCGCGCGGCCATCAAAGAGGTGCATGACAAGCTCCCCAACCTGGCTCAGTGGTACGCCCCCACCGTGGCCGCTGAAGAGGCCACCCGCGCCCTGTGCCGGTTGAAGCTGATGGAGTTTGTGCGCGATTTTCTGGTTACCCAGCCCGGGGTCACACAACTGCCCGGCGTCTACACCATCTTCAAATAGCGCTGACCGGGCAAGGCTTCATTTAAGGCGATCGAACGTAGCGTTGGTTGACCTGAAAGTCGGTGGTGGATGGGGCAATCGACACCAGCGCCAGCAATTCATCATTGCGCAGGAGCAGGCCGCCTTGTGTGGTGCTGCCGTCCATCGAAAGCCGTGTGATGGGCACCACCGTTCGGTCGGGGTACTCTATGAAAGTCAAGGTACCCGTAATCTTGTTTGTTGTCACGTCTCTGATATCGGAGCTGGACCTCACACCGCTACCGGTGAACGTGAAGTTCGCTACCGCCAGGGTGGAAGTGGCCGGATTGATATCTGCGGTGATGAGGTCGCCGTTGATCATCCTGACGGATGTGTTGGCCATTTCTGGCGCATATTGCACCGTCTCTTGGGGTCCGCCGTAGCTGCCGGTGGCCACCACCGCCCCTGTGCAGTCGGCGTTGGCAAAGTGTTCTTCTTTGGGGGTGGCAGTGAACGTGTTGCCGTTGGTGGCCGTCAGGGTGGTGGTGATGCGTATGTGGGCTACACAGTCCTGGCGCCACACCCCCTCGTATTTGGCGAGTGCCGGTATGGCGAGCGAGACGGCTGGGATGGTTGTGACGGATACCGCTGTCGGGGCCGCAGAGCCTCCACCTCCACCTCCACCCCCGCCGCAAGCCACGAGTAGCGACGATCCCAGTGCAATGACCAGGTATTGGGTTTGGGTTTGATTCAGCATGTCGACACTCCTTGAGGTGTGGCCAGGATCGGATGCCTGATCATCTTCATGAGTGAACGGTCTGTCTGTGTGCCACCGCACCACTGAACTCGACAATGCGTCAACCGGTCAAGCCTGTTCCGGATATGCAATCCGCGCATAATCTTGCGATGGAAACAAAATGGCTTGAAGACTTCGTATCGCTGGCTGAAACCCGCAGTTTCAGCCGCTCGGCCCAGCTGCGCCACGTCACGCAACCGGCGTTCTCGCGGCGCATCCAGTCGCTGGAAGGCTGGGCGGGCACCGACCTGGTGGACCGCAGCAGCTACCCCACACGGCTCACGCCCGCGGGCGAGACGCTGTACTCGCAATCGCTGGAGGTGTTGCAGTCACTGCAAAGCACGCGCGCCATGATGCGCGGCCACACCGCGGCGGGGCAGGATGTGATCGAGTTTGCAGTGCCGCACACGCTGGCGTTCACGTTTTTTCCGGCCTGGGTGTCGGCCTTGCGCGAGAAGTTCGGCCCCATCAAAAGCCGCCTGATTGCGCTCAACGTGCACGACGCCGTGATGCGCCTGGTGGAGGGCAGTTGCGACCTGCTGATTGCCTACCACCATCCCTCGCAGCCCTACCAGCTTGATGCGGACCGTTACGAGATGGTGAGCTTGGGCGAAGAGGTCATCGCCCCGTATTCCAGGCCCGATGCGGATGGGGCGCCCCTGTTTCCGCTGCCGGGGCGTGTGGGCCAGCCCCTGCCTTACCTGAGTTACGCACCGGGCGCCTACCTGGGGCAGATGGTCGAACTCATCCTCAAGCAGGCCGGCACCGCGATTCACTTTGACCGCGTGTACGAGACCGACATGGCCGAAGGCCTGAAGGCCATGGCGCTGGAGGGGCATGGCGTGGCCTTTCTGCCCTACAGCGCCGTCAAGAAAGACTTGCGTGCCAAAAAGCTGGTCAGCGCCGTGCCCGAGGGCATGAAGGGCTTCCAGATCACCATGGACGTGCGGGCCTACCGCGAGCGGCCGTCCGGCAAGGAGCCGGGCAAATCCGGCGTGCACACCAACCGGGCCGCGAGCCCCGGCCCCAAACGCAACGCGCAGGCACTGTGGGATTTTTTGGTGGCCCAGACGGTTGCCCCGTGAGCATTTGAGAAAATACGTCCCATGACCAACACCCTGACCCTCACCCGCCCCGACGACTGGCACCTGCATGTGCGCGATGGCGATGCCCTGAACACCGTGGTGCCGCACACCGCCGCCCAATTCGGCCGCGCCATCATCATGCCCAACCTGCGCCCGCCCGTGACCACGGCCGCCCAAGCCTTGGCCTACAAGGCCCGCATCCAGGCCGCCGTGCCGCCCGGTGTGCGCTTTGAGCCGCTGATGACGCTCTACCTCACCGACAACTTGCCCGCCGACGAAATCAAACGTGCCCGCGATGCTGGCGTGGTCGCCGCCAAGCTCTACCCCGCAGGCGCCACCACCAACAGCGACGCTGGCGTGACCGACCTGCGCAAGACCTATAAAACGCTGGAAGCCATGCAGCGCGAGGGCCTGCTGCTGCTGGTGCACGGCGAAGTGACCTCGCCCGACATCGACCTGTTTGACCGCGAAGCCGTGTTCATCGACACCCAGCTCATTCCCTTGCGCCGTGATTTTCCTGAACTCAAAATCGTGTTCGAGCACATCACCACGAGCGAGGCCGCGCAGTACGTGGCTGAGGCGGACCGTTTCACTGCGGCCACGCTCACGGCGCACCATTTGCTCTACAACCGCAACGCCATCTTCACCGGCGGCATTCGCCCGCACTACTACTGCCTGCCGGTCCTGAAGCGTGAAACGCATCGTGTGGCGCTGGTGAAGGCCGCCACCTCCGGCAGCCCCAAGTTCTTCCTGGGCACCGACAGCGCACCCCACCCCGCGCACCTGAAGGAACACGCCAGCGGTTGCGCCGGTTGCTACACCGCGCATGCGGCCATCGAGATGTATGCCGAGGCGTTTGACTCCGTGGGCGCGCTCGACAAGCTCGAAGGTTTTGCCAGCTTTTACGGCGCTGACTTTTATGGGTTGCCACGCAACACCGGCACCATCACCCTCAAGCGCGAAGCCTGGACCCCACCCGAGAGTTTTGCCTTTGGCGAAGCGCAACTCAAGCCCTTGCGCTCGGGTGAAGACCTGCCCTGGAAACTGCTTCCCTGATCCCACGTTGCCCCAACGCCCGCCCCGCCCCGACGCCAGAAAGGATTTGCCGTGAACATCTTTTTGATCGATGCCGACAACCTGAACTCGGGCGCCTGGGTGGATGAGGCCTTTCGCATCCTGGATGAATCCGAAGGCCTCATGCCGGTGCGCCGCGCCTACGGCAGCGCCGAAAACCTGAAAGGCCTGGCCGACGTGCTGCGGGCCTGGGCGGTGCGCCCGTTCGTCAACCTGTCTTTGACGAAAAACACCACCGACATCGCCCTGGCGGTTGACGCCATGGAATTCGCCTGCCAAAGCCCGGCCCCGAAGATGATGGTCATCGGGTCGGGCGACGCCGACTTTGTGCCCTTGGTGGTGCGCCTGCGTGAACGCGGTATCCGCGTGGTGTGTGTGTCGGAGCGGGGCAAGATGGGGCGCGAAGCCGTGTCGGCCTACGACCGGGTCATCCTGGTGGGGCAGGAGCAGGTGCTGCATGAGGCGCAAGGGGTGACCGGCACGACAGGCGCCGCCGCCGTGCCCGCGCGGGACGCCCCCGTGGTGCGGCGCACGGCCGCCAGGAAAGCCGTGGCGAAAAAAGTGCCAACCGCCAAGATCCCGGCGGCTAAAACGGCTGAAAAAAAACCAGCGGCCAAAAAAGCGGCCACCAAAGTCGCAGCCCCTAAAAAGACATCCGTCCGCACCACGGTGGTCGAAACAGCCGGACCTGCGACCGCCGGGCCTATGGTCGCCGAGCATGCCGCTCACCCGATGACGGCCCCGGATGTGCCCGCCATTTTGCTGGCGGTGCCCGCCCTGCAAAGTGGCCAGCCGCAACCCCTGGCCGCGGTGGCCAAAGCGTTACTCGACGCCAAACTGCGCGGTAAAAACATGACAGCCACCAAGTTGCTCAAAAAATTCCCGCAGCACTTTGCCATGTTGCCCTCTGAAAAACCCAGAACGGTGACGTACATCCCGGCTCAGGATTCGTCTTGAGCGCGCAGATGGCAAAAGCGGCCAAGGCGGGCGTGCCAGACAGCTCGTCTTGTCCTTCCCGGATCGAGGCCATTGATTGGGGGGCGCCCTGGCTGGCGCCGTATGCACTGACAGGGAAGGGTGCCGCTGCGGCCCTTGCCGCGGGGGCGACCGGCGCCGAGGCCCTGAGTGCGGCCTGGGCGCCCCAGACCACCCCGGTGCGTTTTGTCCCTCAATCCGACCTGCCGCCCGGCGAGGCCTACGAGCGCTATATTTTCAATAGCGGCAGGTGCCCGACCCGCGAGGGCTTGCATGACTTTTTCAACGGATTGGCGTGGCTGCATTTTCCCTTGACCAAACGGCGTTTGAACCAATTGCATGTGGCCCAGATGGCGCAGACCGGCATCCAGCCCGTGCGCGGCCCGGCGCGTGATGGCCTGACGGTGTTTGACGAAAACGCGGCTTTTCTGCAGGCCCCCGACGCCCTGTGGGACGCGCTGGTGGCCAAAGACTGGCCGCGCCTCTTTGTGGACTTGCGCCCGATGTGGGCGGATGCCCATCTGGTGCTGTTTGGTCATGCCTTGCTGGAGAAGCTCGTTTCACCAAGAAAAGCGATCACAGCCCACGTCTACCGTGCACAGGCAGCTACTGATTCAATAGCAGATCTGGATGCCTGGATGGCGACCGACCTCAGTGCCGAGAAGCTCTCCGGCAAGCCGTTTGCACATTTGCCGGTGCTGGGGGTGCCCGGTTGGTGGGCGGCCAACGAAGACACCGCTTTTTACGCTGATGCCACGGTGTTTCGTTTGCCCAAAGCAGCCGCCCCCTCGCCCGGTTGAAGCGGGGGTGAATGACCGTAAACTTGGTGTGCCATTGGCCCCCCTGGCGCCTTGCAATCGGGCCGCATGCCCCTACTATTCGTGCCAACGGCTTGCTGACGCAGGCCGCTTTTGAAAGAGAACCATGAAACGCATTCTTTTGTTTGTTCTGACCAATGTGCTGGTGGTCGCCGTGCTCGGCATCGTGGCCAGTTTGCTCGGTGTCAACCGCTACCTCACGCCCAACGGTCTGAACCTGGGCTCCCTGCTGGGCTTTGCCCTGATCATGGGTTTTGGCGGCGCCATCATTTCGCTCCTGATCAGCAAGCCCATGGCCAAGTGGACCTCGGGCGTGCGCATCATCAACCAGCCGCAAAACGCCGACGAGGCTTGGATCGTGCAGACGGTGCAAAAGCTCGCCACCAAGGCGGGCATCGGCATGCCCGAGGTCGGCATTTTCGAAGGTGACCCCAACGCCTTTGCCACCGGGGCCTTCAAAAACTCGGCATTGGTAGCGGTGAGCACCGGTTTGCTGCAGGGCATGACGCATGACGAGATCGAGGCCGTCATTGGCCACGAGATCGCCCACGTCGCCAATGGCGACATGGTCACCATGACGCTGATTCAGGGCGTGATGAACACTTTTGTGGTGTTTCTCAGCCGCGTGATCGGTTACGCCGTGGACAGCTTTCTGCGCAAAGGCGACGAGCGCTCCAGCGGTCCCGGCATGGGCTACATGATCACCACCATCGTGCTGGACATCGTGCTCGGGTTTGCTGCCGCGATGGTGGTGGCCTGGTTCTCCCGTCACCGCGAGTTTCGCGCTGACGCGGGCGCGGCCCAACTGCTGGGCCGTCGCCAGCCGATGATCAACGCCCTGGTGCGCCTGGGTGGTGTGCACACGGCGGAGTTGCCCAAGAGTGTGGCCGCGTTCGGTATCGCCGGTGGCATTGGCAAGTTGTTTTCCACCCATCCACCAATTGAAGCGCGCATTGCAGCGCTGCAAAACGCCCCGGCCTGAAAGCGAATGATGGAATTCTCGACCTGGCTTACCTTTTTCGTCGCGGCCTGGGCCATCAGCATCTCGCCGGGGGCCGGTGCAGTGGCGGCCATGAGTTCCGGCCTGAACCACGGCTTTCGTCGCGGGTACGTCACCAGCTTTGGGCTCGTGCTGGGCATCTGGACACAGATCCTCGTCGTAGGGGTGGGCCTGGGCGCGCTGGTGGCGACGTCCGGCACGGCTTTTCTGGTGGTCAAGTGGCTGGGGGTGGCATACCTGGTGTGGCTGGGCATTCAGCAATGGCGCGCACCGGCCACGCCGCTGGTGGCTGCCGCTGACGGGGGTGCTGTGGTCACCCGCCGTTCCATGATTCTGCGGGCCTGGATGATCAACGCGGTCAACCCCAAGGGCACGGTGTTCCTGTTGGCGGTGGTGCCCCAGTTTTTGAACCTGTCGCAGCCTATGCTGCCGCAGTACCTGGTCATTGCCGGCACACTGGCGTTCACCGATCTGGTGGTCATGGCGGGTTACACCCTGATGGCCTCGCGCGTGTTGCGGGCCTTGAAGTCGACCGCACACATTCGCGCCATGAACCGCGTGTTTGGCGGGTTCTTCGTGCTGGCGGGCACCCTGCTGGCGCTGTTCAAGCGCTCGGTGTGAGCGGCGCCGCTTTGTAGACCAGCACCTTGAGCGAACGCTGATCTGACACATCAGCAAACACCGCCGGGTTGGCCACCCGTTCGACAAACGACAGGTCCGGCGCCAACTCAGCCATTTGTTTGCCGAGAAAAGCCACATCCAACTCCGGGGCGTTCAGACAAAGGAGGGCATGTCCGTCCGGCATCAGCAAGTCGGGCAGGCGCCGCATGAGCCGTGCGTAGTCCTTGGTGGCGACAAAGCTGCCTTTCTGATAACTGGGCGGGTCGAGGATGATCAGGTCATAGGGGCCGCTACGCGTGATTTTTCCCCAGGTCGTGAAAATGTCGTGCGGCAAAAAGCTGGCCCGGGCCGTCAGGCCGTTGAGCTGGTGGTTCTGCTGCCCAACCGCAAGCGCGCCCTTGCTCATATCCACATTCACCACATGCCGTGCACCAGCGTGCAGCGCCGCGACCGAGAAGGCGCAGGTGTAGGCAAACAGGTTGAGTACTCTGAGCTTGGGGCGGGTGGCCGCATGGTCCCGTACCCAGCGCCTGCCCTGTGCCATGTCGAGAAACAGGCCATGGTTCTGGCCCTGGCGCACATGGACCCGAAAGTTCAATCCTTGTTCGCTCACGACATGCGGGTCTGGCACGCTTCCGCTCATCAAGCGTGATTCGGTTCGACCTTCATGCCGGCACTGAAAGACCCAGTTGAGTGCCTGTGGCGAACCCAGTTGCTGCCAGCGTTCAGCCAATGCCGCGTGGATGGAGGACAACGCCTCGTCCGTCACCGGTTGGAAACTGGTCAGCACAAAGACCGGGGGGAACGCGTCGAGCACCCAGTGTTCGCAGCCCGGGAACCGTCCGCCCCGACCGTGGAAGAGGCGCTGGGCGTCGGTGGGTATTGCCATCGTCCCGATGGTGTTTAACAAAGCTTGCATGGTGTGCCGCTCGTCTACGCCAGCACGCTTCTCGCGAGCGCCTCCGCCACCTTGATGCCATCCACCCCGGCGGACAAAATGCCACCGGCGTAGCTGGCACCCTCGCCAGCCGGGTACAAGCCCCGCGTATTGGTGCTTTGAAAGTCGTCACCGCGCGGAATTTTCAAGGGCGACGATGTGCGTGTTTCCACCCCGGTCAGCACCGCATCGGGCATGTCAAAACCCTTGATCTTGCGCGCAAAGGCGGGCAGAGCCTCGCGGATGGCTTCAATGGCGTAGGTGGGCAAGGCGGCCGCCAGATCGACCAGATGAACGCCCGGCTTGTACGAGGGCTCAACGCCACCAAGCTGGGTAGAGGCCTTGCCCGCCATGAAGTCGCCCACCAGCTGGCCCGGCGCGTTGTAGTCGGAGCCGCCCATCACGTAGGCATTCGACTCCAGCTGGCGCTGCAGCACGATGCCCGCGAGCGGATGGTGTGTGGTGCCGCTGTGGGGCTGGGCGTCAACTTGCTCACCCAGCGTCGCGTGAAAGGCTGCGGCATCGGTCGGGTAGTCGCTGGGGTCAATGCCCACTACGATGCCCGCGTTGGCATTGCGCTCGTTGCGGGAGTACTGGCTCATGCCGTTGGTCACCACGCGGCCGGGTTCTGACGTGGCGGCCACCACGGTGCCCCCGGGGCACATGCAAAAGCTGTAGACCGAGCGGCCATTGTTGGCGTGGTGCACCAGTTTGTAGTCTGCCGCGCCGAGCAGCGGGTGACCGGCGTGGTGGCCCCAGCGGGCGCGGTCGATCACGCCCTGCGGGTGCTCAATGCGAAACCCGATGGAGAATGGCTTGGCCTCCATGGCCACACCACGCTGGTACAGCATGGCGCAGGTGTCGCGCGAACTGTGTCCCAGCGCCATGATGACCTGGTCCGCGCGCAACTCGTAGGGCTGGCCGGTGGACTGGTCCAGCACGGTCAGTCCACGCACATGGCGGCCTTGCTGGTTGTCCTCAATCAGCACATCGGTCACGCGTTGCTCAAAGCGGATTTCGCCGCCGAGTGCCATGATTTGTTCGCGCAGGTTCTCCACCACCTTCACCAGTTTGAAGGTGCCAATGTGCGGGTGTGCATCCACCAGAATTTCGGGGGGCGCCCCGGCCTTGACGAACTCGTTCATCACCTTGCGGCCCAGGTAGCGCGGGTCCTTGATCTGGCTGTAGAGCTTGCCGTCCGAGAACGTGCCGGCACCACCTTCACCAAACTGCACGTTGGACTCGGGGTTGAGCACATGCTTGCGCCACAAACCCCAGGTGTCCTTGGTGCGTTCACGCACTTTTTTGCCGCGCTCCAGCACGATGGGCTTGAAGCCCATTTGCGCCAGCACGAGCGCGGCAAAGATGCCGCAAGGACCAAAACCGACCACCACGGGGCGCAAGGCCAGATCGGCCGGGGCCTGGCCCACCGGGTGGTAGGCCATGTCGGGCGACGCAAAGATGTGCAGGCTGCCGGTAAACTTCTCCAGCAAGGTGTTTTCAAGTGCGGGGCTCAGATCCACATCGACGATGTAGACCTGCGTCAACGCCGCCTTGCGGGCGTCAAAGCTGTGCTTGAAAATTCGGTGGCTGGAAAACTCGGCCACCCCGATGCCCAGGGTCTTGGCAATCAGCTGGGGCAGGGCGTCTGTGGCGTGGTCGAGCGGGAGTTTGAGTTCGGTCAGTCGGATCATGAGAAATACGTCAATGGCTCGTGGTTATCAAGCAAATGTGGCGCGCACAGGATGTGCAGCTTCAAAGGCGGTGGAGTTTACACAGGCAAAAAGCCCTCAATTGACAAGTAGCGTTCACCCGTGTCGTAGTTGAAGCCCAGCACGGTCGCTCCCGCAGGCAGGTCGGGCAGTTTTTGCGCAATGGCGGCCAGTGTGGCGCCGCTGGAGATGCCCACCAGAATGCCTTCTTCAGCGGCACAGCGGCGGGCCATTTCGCGGGCCGGTTCGGCATCGACCTGGATCACGCCGTCGAGCAAATCAGTGTGCAGGTTTTTCGGGATGAACCCGGCACCAATGCCCTGAATGGGATGGGGGGAGGGCGCACCACCTGAAATCACGGGCGACGCCGTGGGTTCCACCGCATAAACTTTCAGGTTCGGCCATTGGGCCTTGAGGACCTGGGCGCAGCCCGTCAGGTGTCCCCCGGTGCCCACGCCGGTGATCAGCACGTCGATGCCCTCGGGGAAGTCCGCCAGAATCTCCTGTGCCGTGGTGCGCACATGGGCGTCAATGTTGGCCGGGTTTTCAAACTGCTGGGGCATCCATGAATTGGGCGTCGCGGCCACCAGCTCCAGGGCGCGGGCAATCGAGCCTTTCATGCCTTTTTCACGCGGGGTCAGGTCAAATGAGGCGCCATAGGCCAGCATCAGGCGGCGGCGTTCGATCGACATGCTGTCGGGCATGACCAGAATGAGCTTGTAGCCTTTGACGGCCGCGACCATGGCCAGACCGACGCCGGTGTTGCCGGAGGTCGGTTCGATGATGGTGGCACCGGGCTGGAGTGCCCCGCTTTTTTCAGCCGCTTCCACCATGGACAGCGCAATGCGGTCCTTGATGGAGCCGCCCGGGTTGCTGCGTTCGGACTTGATGTAAACCTTGTGCGTGCTGCCAAACAGGCGGTTCATGCGGACGTGAGGCGTATTGCCAATGGTTTGCAGGATGTTGTCGACTTTCATGAGCGGCTCCGGTGGGTGGTGATGCTGACGGGACAAGAATGACTATTTTCAGCTACTTCATCAACGGGTTTCAATATATGGTTATCGATAGCCGTGATAATCGGGGGGTGAAGCCCGCCAGACTGTCGCTGGTGCAATCTGGGAAACCAGGCACTGGAGGAACGTCCGGACTGCATAGGGCAGCGTAGCAGCTAACGGCTGTCCACTGAAAGCCCGCCGCGCAAGCGGTGGATATAAGGTGAGGATCAGAGCAACAGAGACGAGTCGCACAAGGGCAACTTTGTGCGGGTGAAACGGGCAATCTCTACGCGCAGCAATACCAAGTAGGCCAACGTTGACGGGGCCCCCGGAGTTGGCGGGTAGGTAGCACCGAGCTGTTGGGTGACCAACAGCCCAGATTAATGACAGTCACATGGGGGGCAACTCCCATGCACAGAATCCGGCTTATCGGTGGGCTTCACACTTTTTTCAAACCCGGGCTTCAGCCCCGCACCAGCAAGGACTGGCCGAGCGCGAACACCGAGTTCGGCACGGTCGAGCGCGCGGTTTCCCGCTTCGGCTTCTTGAACACGCCCTTGTTCGCCACTTTGGGCGCTTCGACCCTGATGCCTTTGGCGCGTTGCTCCACCACCAGGCTGCGCAAGGTGATGGACTGCATGTAGTCCACCATTTTCGAGTTCAGGTTGTCCCACAACTCCTGAGTCAGATCCTGCGCCATTTTGGGCACCAACGGGTCGGTCTGGCCAGTGATGTTGTCTTCCACCGCGCCAATCACATCGGCCACCGTGATGCTGTCTGACCGGTGCCCCAGTGCATAGCCGCCACCCGGCCCGCGGGTGCTTTCCACCAAACCATGCTGGCGCAGCTTGCTGAACATCTGTTCCAGGTACGAGAGCGAAATCTGATGGCGTGCGGCGATCTCGGACAAGGGAACCGGGCCCGAGCCCTCGCGAAGCGCCACGTCAATCATGGCGGTAATGGCAAAACGGCCTTTGGTACTTAATCGCATGTCTGTATCTCCTGTCATGTCACGATGAATGTGACTCTTCTAACTATAAGGAGTTCATTACTTCGTGTAAATTCGTATTTGTAACAATAAAACTTCGAAAAATACGAATAATCAGGACATGAACTTCAAACACTTGCACTACTTTTGGGTCACCGCCAAAGCCGGTGGCGTCATGCGCGCGGGCGAGCAACTGCACACCACGCCGCAAACCCTGTCCGGCCAGATCAAGCTGCTGGAGGACTGGCTGGGCCGCAAGCTGTTTCGCAAAAGCGGGCGTCAACTGGAGCTGACCGAAGATGGCCGGCTGGCGCTGGGGTATGCCGATCAAATCTTCACGCTGGGGGCCGAGATGGAAACGGCGCTGCGCCAGTCGGGAGGCGGCCAGCGGGTGCTGGAATTCCGGGTGGGGGTGGCGGACTCCGTGGCCAAGTCAGTGGCGTATCGCTTGCTGGAACCCGCCTTGTCGGTTGCCGAGCCGGTGCGCCTGATCTGCAGCGAGGGCAAGTTTCCTGACCTGCTGGCGCAATTGGCCTTGCACCGCCTGGATTTGGTGATTGCGGATGAACCCATGTCGCGGCGCATGAGCGTGAAGGCCTTCAACCACCCGCTGGGCAGCACCGCCATGAGTTTTTTCTGCGCACCCCAACTGAAGCCCCTGCTCAAAGGTGATTTCCCCGCCTGCCTGAACGACATGCCCATGCTGATTCAGGGCGCCTCCGCCTCTGTGCGCCAACAGCTGGAGGGTTGGCTGACCCGCCACGACATTCACCCCCGCGTGATTGGCGAGTTTGACGACGGTGCGCTGATGACCGCGTTTGGGCGCGAGGGGCGGGGCGTCTTCATGGCGCCTGCCGTGCTGGAAGCCGAGACGGTGGCGCAGTTTGGGGTGGCGGTGATTGGCCGCAGCGACGAACTGGTCGAGGAGTTTTTTGCCGTGTCGGTCGAGCGGCGCATCACCCACCCCTGTGTGGTGGCAATCACGGATGCGGCCCGGGGGCAGCTGTTTGGCGCCGATTAAAATCGCTCGTGCGGCTGCAGGTAGCGCCACTGGCCGAGCGGCAGTTGCATCATGGACACGCGCCCGACGCGCATGCGCTTCATGCTCACGATCTCCAGGCCCACGCGCTCGCACAGGTAGGCCAGCAGGCCTTCGTGCACGCCCTTGAGGGCAAAACGCAGTTTGCTGGTGGTCTCGCTGGTGCTGTTGAGGCTGACCTTGACCGGTGGCAGCGGGTGGCCGTCAGACGACAGGCCCTGGTTCAGCCGTTTCAAAATCTCGGGCGCGACTTCGCCGGTCACTTCCACAATCACTTCCTGCTCAATGACCCCCGAGTCTTCTTCGAGCTTGCGCAACACGCGCCAGTCCTGGGTGAACACAACCAGCCCGCTGGCACCGGTTTCCAGCGGCACGGTGGCGTCGAGTCTGGCAAAGTGCCGCTTGAGCAGGCGAATGCCGGAGGCGTCATCTGGCGCGTGGGTTTCGCGCGTGAGCAGCAGGTGCGCCGGTTTGATCTTTTTATTGGCGTCCTCGGGTTCCGCCATGGCGTCATAACCCGGTGGTTTGTTCAGAATCAGGGTGACGTCGGCCAGCTCCATCAGGCTGGCGTTGCGGTCAATCTCAATCTTCTGGGTGGAGACCCGGTGCATGGGCTCTTCCACCACCTGTCCGTTGACGCTGACCCAGCCGCCTTCAATGTATTGTTCGGCTTCGCGGCGTGAGCAGGGCACCAGTTCGGCGACGCGCTTGGCCAGGCGCTCGTCCGTACGGGGGCCTTGGGGTGCAGTTTTTTTATTGGGAATCATTGGTTCGATGTTAACCGCGCCGCCCTTTTACCAGCTCAGTGGATTGAGGCGGTAGAGCTGGGCAAGCTCTTCATACAGGGCCGGGTGTTCCGCCGCCATGCGTTGGGGCTGCTCGAAAAAGACCTCCGAGATCACGGCAAAAAACTCTGCCGGGTCGGTGGCGCCATAGTCGCTGAACAAGGACGGCTGGGCCTGTGAGGTGCGCGTCTGCAAAGCATTGAACTCGGCGCTGAGCACCTGTGACCAGCGCGCGTAGTGTTCACGGCGTGCCAGCGCCGGGGCGCCATTGGCGGCGCCCGTTTCCTGATCCAGCTGGTGGGCAAATTCATGAATGACCACGTTTTGCCCATCGTGCGGCGTGGCCGCACCATGCAAGGTGTCCTGCCAGGACAGAATCACCTGCCCCTGCGACCAGGACTCGCCCGACAGCACCTGGTGACCGTTGTGCGCGACCCCGATGCCGTCGGTATGCCCGCGCCGCACCACAAAGCTGTCGGGGTAGATCAGGATCTGGCGCAGGTTGGGGTAGTAGCCGGACGGGCGGTTGAGAATCAACAGGCAGGCCTGCGCCGCCACGGTGACCCGCATTTCATCCGTGATGGTCAGGCCGTTGCAGCCAATGAACGCTTTCTCGGCCAGAAACACCTGGATGTGGCGCTTCAGCTGGAGTTGCAGGTCGGCGGGCAAGGCACGCACGTAAGGCACCCTGCGCTTGAGGATGGCGCGCCAAGCCTCGGGAAAAGGGCGGGCGCGGATCTTTTGACGTTGGCGCGCGGTCAGGTAGGGCTGGCCCAGCAGCCAGGCAATGAGCAGCAACGCCAGACAGGACAGGATGATGGCTGGCACAGGGGGTTTTCCAACAGAAGTTCAGCAGCCCTGTAGCTGGTCATGGTGTCAGCCGTTTTCAATAGTCCGGTGGCGAATTTCGACCTCTAGCCCCCGTGGATAAGCGCAAGCAGCTCATTATTTGATAGCGCCTTGTCGGGCGTGAAATCGCTGGCGGGGCTGGCGCCTGCAGCTCCTGGCCAACCTGTGCAAACAACGCCTCACGCCCCAGGTCCATGTCCACGAAGCGGCGCAGTTCGATGACTTCACACAAAGCAGCCCATGGAACCATGGCCTCCATCGTCTTCAGAAACTCCTCACAACGCGTGGGATTGCGGTAGTTCTCGAACGTTTGGTCGGCTGCCATGGCCAGGCTTGTAAGCTGACACCCCGTTTATTGATGTTAATCAATGATTTTTTGCCTTATGTGCGTAGGATGAAATCTCTGTGATCTCAACCACCATGAAGCTTTTTTCAAACACCCGCGCCAGGCGCAACACCGTATTCATGGTGTTGCTGGTGTGGCTGTTTGCGCTGACTTCAGGGGTTGCGAATGCGTGCCTGCTGGAAGCGCGTCAAACGCACGCCCATATCGCTACCGTTGCATCGTCCGAAGCTGCTGCGCATGCGTTCGCGATAGTGCCCGGTCACGCCGGGGCCGTTGTCGATGGCGTTGGTGAGCCGCACGCCAAGGCCGCGTGCCTGAAGGTTTGCGACGATGGCACACGCTCTTTCACCAAGCAGGACTCGACGGTCGCCCAGAACGATGCCGGTCCCGCGCCCCTCGTTCAGGTTCTCTGGGGCAGCGTAGCACCCGTCGTTCCAACGCGTCGCCAAATGGATGTCGAGCCGTCGGCCACGCCTGAACTGCCCATCCGCCTCCGCTTCTCGCGACTGGCCATTTAGCCGCCCCGACGCTGAGGTCCTGAGCCTCGCGCTCTACGGCCTGCGTCCCTATCCCGATCCAGTTTGTTTTGTGCCCAGGCGCAAAAACGCAGACGGGGGGTCTTGCACCCACGGTGATGCTTACCCACAGCACAGCACACCACATTCCATTTTTCTGTCACCTAACCAGGAGTCTGTCATGACCCATTTTCGATTCATTCCCCTTGGCGTTGCCTTGACTGCCGCCATCGCATTGACCGCCTGCAACACGGCCCCGACGATGCCCATGGGCGCCGCCTCTGCCAACAGCATGGCAACACCCGACCAGATGGGCAAGATGAATGCTCAGATGAAAACGATGCAGGCCATGCACGACAGGATGATGAACGCCAAAACCCCGGAAGAACGCAGCAAGCTGATGGCCGAACACATGCAAACCATGCAGGACAGCATGGCCATGATGGAGGGCATGGGTGGCGCCGGCATGGGCGGAATGAAAGGCATGCCGGGCATGACGGGCGACATGGCTGCGCACCATCAGATGATGGAAAAGCGCATGGAAATGATGCAGACCATGATGAAAATGATGATGGACCGGATGCCGGCGGCGCCGGCCAAGTAACGGAGCCCAGGCCATGCACACCGCTTTGCGCAGACCTTGCGCGGGACATCACCGTCGGTGTGTTTTTCTCCTGCTTGCTCAACCGCCTGAGGCGTTGGTCAACCCTCGATTCAGGCGGAAATGCAGCAATTCCACAAGACGGTCCGCTTGATGGCCCTCACCGTATTTTGTTTTGCTTGCCGCCAGGTTTGACGATCTGGCGGGAGCGTTGAAGGTTAGAAAAGGAAAGTCATATGTTGAAAAGAAGAGAGTTATTTCAGCTCGCCGGGGCGGCCGCCTGGATGTATTCCGGCGCGGGTCACAGCAAAGAAGTGGCCGCAGTGCCATTTCGTCACTACCCCCTTGATCCCGTAGCCGCTGCCAACTTCCGGCAAAAGCTTTTCATGCCAGGTGGCAGTGGTCCCTTCGGCGTGCTCGATGTCGTCGGGCCTTTGAAAATACGCGCCACGGCGGCGAGCTTTCCGATCCTGCCAGGCCCCAAAGCGCCAATTCCTTCGCCCTTTTTGCTGTACCAGACCGAACACGCGGGCAAGGCCTACCAGAACCCCATCCTGCGCATCGAGAGCGGGTCGCGCTTTACGGCTAGCCTGGACAACGCGCTGCCTGAGCCGACCATCATCCACTGGCACGGCCTGCATACGCCAGCAGCCATGGACGGTCATCCGGTCAACACCATCGCCCCGGGCGGCCGCTACGACTACGACTTCACGGTGCGAAACCGCGGCGGCACCTACTGGTACCACACGCATGCGCACGGGTTGACCGCGAAACAGGCTTACAACGGTCTGGCGAGTTTTTTCCTGGTGGACGACGATGACCAGCGCCGCTTGGCCAGGGCACTGGATCTGCGACTGGGCGTGACCGATCTGCCCCTGGTCATACAGGACAAGCAGTTCGACGCGCAAGGAAAGCTGCGCTACCAGCCCAACGCCCAGGAGTCCATGATGGGCTGGCTGGGCGACGTGGTGCTCGCCAACCTGACGCCCAACGCCGTGCAGACTGTCACCCCGCGCACCTACCGCCTGCGGCTTCTCAATGGCTCCAACGCACGCATCTACCGGCTTGCCTTCGTCACGGGCAAAAAACAACTCAATTTCACCGTCATCGGCACCGATGGCGGGCTGATCGAGCGGCCGGAAACGGTGGCCGAAGCCTTTCTCGCCCCAGGGGAACGCCTCGATGTCCTGTTTGATGCCGGACAGGTACGGCCCGGCACGGACATCTTTCTCAAAAGCCTGGCGTTCGATCCTATGGAAAACGAAGGACCCGCTGGCGACATGCCGGGCATGGTGGGAATGGCGCATGGCGCCGGGCATGCAGCGCCTGGCGTGGCCTCGTCACGGCTTCCGCTCGGTGTCGAGTTCAATGTGCTCAAGCTCTCCGTCACGGCTGGGGAACGCATTGTTGCCAAGCTGCCGGCCACGCTGTCCAAGGTCAGGGCCCTCCCGACCCAAGGCGCCACGCAGCGCAAGATTGAACTGTCGCTGGAAAACATGCGCTTTCTCATCAATGGACGCACTTTTGTCATGGACGAAATCGCGTTCGACGTCAAACGCGGCGCGGTGGAGGTCTGGAGCATCAGCAACCCGGCGCTGGGCATGCCGCATCCGATGCACATTCACGGCTTTTCGTTCCAGGTGCTTGAGCGGCTCAACAGCCCACCCCAGGTGTCGTCTTCAGCGCGTTTCGGCAAGGGGCGAATAGTGGGCGACCTGGGCTGGAAGGACACCGTGCTGGTATGGCCGGGCGAAACGGTGCGTATTGCGATCGACTTCACCCATGACTTTCCCGGCGATCAGACCTATCTGCTCCATTGCCACAACCTCGAACACGAGGACGCCGGAATGATGATCAACTTTCGCGTGCAAGGCTAAACGCGGCCCGCAGGCTTTAAGCAAGTTCAGTACAGGAGATTTTTAAATGAACCACAACCATTCCCAGCATGACTCCGGGCCGAAGCCCTTCTGGGGTTGGCCTGCCCGCTGATGCACATCTTCATGCACCACGGACATGGCGGCCAGGGTCACAACCACGATGGCCGACAGCACCTGGAAACGTCAGCGCCGCAGCAGCCATCCAAGACCGGAGAAAAGCCATGAGCCACGACGCTCCCGCCTATGGATTGTGGATGCTCGTCATCCTCAATTCGGCCATCTTCCTGATGTTCGCGTTCAGCTTCTTCAAGCCCCAAACGACACGAGACTGGCGGACATTCGGGGCCTTTTCTGCCTTCGTCATTGCACTGTTCGTCGAGATGTACGGTTTTCCGCTGACGATTTACCTGATGTCAGGCTGGCTGCAGACGAAGTTTCCGAATCTTGACCTCCTGTCCCATGACGCCGGACATCTTTGGTCCACGCTGCTGGGCGAAAAAGGCGACCCCCACTTCGGCCCGCTGCACATTGCCAGCTATGTCTTCCTGGGTGTCGGCTTTTATCTGCTGTCCAGCGCGTGGAAGGTTCTTTACGATGCGCAGCGCCGCGAAGAACTGGCCACAACAGGCGCGTATGCGCGGATTCGCCATCCGCAGTACGTCGCCTTCGTGCTGATCCTGTTGGGCTTCCTGCTGCAATGGCCGACGCTGCTGACCCTGGTCATGTTCCCGATTCTGCTGATCATGTATGGGCGTCTCGCATTCACTGAAGAGGCTGAAATGCGTGCGCAATTTGGCGAAGCGTTCGAGCGCTACGCCCGGCGCACGCCCCGGTTTATCCCTCGCATGGGTAAGGCCCGGCCGACGGCTGACTCGGTGTCAAAAAGATGACCTGGACTTTTTCCAGGCGAAATGCATTTAATTTTTTAAGGAGTTTGAAACATGAACACGATTGATCTGCAAGTCGAGGGCATGAGCTGTGGCTCATGCGTCAAGCACGTCACTCAGGCGTTGCAGCCGCTGCCGGGTGTCAGCGGGGTGGAGGTCGATCTTCAGTCTGGCCGTGTCAAGGTGAGCGGTGAACTGGCGCAGGGCAGCGCCCCTTTGTTGATGGCCTTGATTGATGCGGGCTACCCCGCGACGCTGGCCGCAGGCGCTTCAACATCTTCTGCGACCTCGCAGCCTAAAGCCTCGGGCTGCCACAGCGGCGGCACGGGGGGGTGCGGTTGCCGCTGACTGCCATGAGAAATGATTTTTTACTCAAGGAGAGCACCATGGTTGATGAAAAAGGCTGCGTGATGAGTCGGCGCTGGTGGCTGGCGGCTTCCATGGCTTCGGCCGGGGTCTTGATGGCCACAGCGCCATGGGTCGCATGGGCCCAAACGAGCCTTGAGCTGACCGCCACGCAGTCGTCGAGCGAGCAGGGGGTGACGGTCAAGGTGACGGCGAAGTCGATCGGACGGCCGGACAGCCAGTGGGAATTCGCTGTCGTGCTGGACACCCACAGTGCCGACCTGAGCGATGACCTGAGCCAAAGCGCCACCTTGACGACCGATGACGGACGCACGTTCAAGCCTACGGGCTGGCTCGGCGGGCCACCGGGCGGCCACCACCGTGAAGGCGTGCTGGCATTCGATGTGCCGGCGCCGCGGCCAAGGGGGATCGAACTCCGGATCGACCGGCCGGACGAATCCGCGCCCCGTACCTTTCGCTGGCAACTCTGAAGGAGCGACGCCATGAATCAGTTTGAGAACGACCCCGATGCGCCATCGTTCTGGCGCCGCCTAGGCGGCATGGCGCTGGCAACGGCCGCCTTGATCGCCTGCCCGCTGATGCACCTGATGCACGGACACGGCCATGGGGGATATGGCAGGCACCCGCCAGCGCCGGGGCGCACCAACAACGACAAGGAATAAGCAGATGGACATGAAAACACACCAACATCACAGCAGCAGCCCTCCTGCCCAGTCAGCCTCGCCAACCGATCTGAAAGATCCGGTCTGTGGCATGACCGTTACCGAGCAGTCGCCGCACAGGCTGACGTACGAGGGCCGGCCCTATTACTTCTGCAGCGCCAAGTGCCAGGGCAAGTTCGCGGCGAATCCGCTGCAATACCTCGCGCCCGCGCCACCAGTGGAGACCACTCCAGCGGCCGCCGGCACGATCTACACCTGCCCGATGCACCCCGAGATACGTCAGGACCATCCGGGCAACTGCCCCAAGTGCGGCATGACGCTGGAGCCCCTGATCCCGGAACTCGAAGATGATGAAAACCCCGAGTTGCGTGATTTTCAGCGTCGCTTCTGGTGGACGCTGCCCCTGACAGGCCTGGTCTTTGTTCTTGCCATGTTCGGCCACCGTTTCCAGTGGATGGACATGACCGTGCAGAGCTGGGTCGAACTGGTGCTGTCGATCCCCATAGTCATGTGGGCCGGCTGGCCGTTCTTCTCGCGCGGCTGGGAATCCGTGGTGAACCGCAGCCCCAACATGTGGTCCTTGATTGGTCTGGGCACCGGCGCGGCTTTCGTTTACAGCGTGGTGGCAACCCTTGCGCCACAGGTTTTCCCCGATTCGTTCATCTCCATGGGCCGCGTGGCCGTGTATTTTGAAGCCGCGGCCGTGATCATCTCACTCACGCTACTGGGCCAGGTGCTCGAACTCAAGGCCCGGTCGCAGACCTCGGCGGCGATCAAGTCGCTGCTGGGCCTGGCGTCCAAGACCGCCCGCCGCATCCGGGAAGATGGCACCGAAGAGGACGTGCCGCTGACCCATGTACATGTGGGCGATATGCTGCGCGTGCGACCCGGCGAGAAGGTGCCGGTCGACGGCGTCGTGACGGAAGGCGGCAGCTCGGTCGACGAATCCATGCTCACGGGCGAGCCGATACCGGTGACCAAACGCGTAGGCGACAAGGTGATTGGCGCCACGCTCAACACCAGCGGCGCGATGGTGATGCGTTCGGAGCGCGTTGGCGCATCCACCATGCTGTCGCAGATCGTGCAGATGGTCGCCCAGGCCCAGCGCTCCCGGGCGCCGATGCAGCGCATGGCCGACGTGGTGGCGGGCTACTTTGTCGTCACGGTGGTGGGCATTGCCTTGCTGACCTTTTTTGTTTGGGGATTTTTCGGGCCTGAGCCCAGCTGGGTGTTTGGCCTGATCAATGCCGTGTCGGTGCTGATCATTGCCTGCCCCTGCGCCCTGGGCCTGGCCACACCGATGTCCATCATGGTCGCCACCGGGCGCGGCGCGACGCAGGGTGTGCTGTTCCGCGATGCGGCGGCCATCGAGAACCTGCGCAAGATCGACACCCTCATCATCGACAAGACCGGCACCCTGACCGAGGGCCGCCCGACGTTCGAGCGCGCCATTCCCGCGCCCGGTTTTGACGCCGACGAGGTGCTGCGCCTGGCCGCCAGCCTGGACCAGGGCAGCGAACACCCGCTGGCCGAAACCATCGTACGCGCCGCCCGTGGGCGCGGCATGGCGCTCGACAAGCCCGAGAACTTCGAGTCCGGCTCGGGAATCGGCGTGCGCGGACAGGTGGCCGGGCGTCAGCTGGCGCTGGGCAACACCACGCTGATGGAGCAGATCGGTGTCTCGGTCGCTGCCCTGGTGCCGCAGGCCGAGGCCTTGCGGGCGGAAGGCGCCAGCGTCATGCATCTGGCAGTCGATGGCCAGCTGATGGGCCTGCTGGCCGTGTCAGATCCGGTCAAGGCCAGCACGCCGGAAGCCCTGGCGACGCTCAAGGCATCCGGGCTGCGCATCGTGATGGCGACCGGCGACGGCCTGACCACGGCCAAAGCTGTCGCAGCCCGCCTGGGCATCGACGAGGTGCATGGCGAGGTCAAGCCGGCCGACAAGCTGCTGTTGGTCGAGCGCTTGCAGAAGGAAGGCCGCGTCGTGGCGATGGCCGGAGACGGCATCAACGATGCGCCAGCGCTGGCCAAGGCCGATGTCGGCGTGGCCATGGGCACCGGGACCGACGTGGCGATGAACAGCGCCCAGATCACACTGGTCAAGGGCGATCTGCGCGGGATTGCGATTGCACGTGCTTTGTCGGAAGCGACCGTGGGCAACATGAAGCAAAACCTGATGTTTGCCTTTTTGTACAACGCGTTGGGTATCCCGATTGCGGCTGGTGTGCTGTACCCGCTGACCGGCTGGCTGCTGTCGCCGTTGATTGCCGCGCTGGCCATGAGCTTGAGCTCGGTATCGGTGATTGGCAACGCTTTGCGTCTGCGAAACAGACGCGTATGACTCCGCTGTTTTGGCCGTATCGCCGGCAACGACTGCCATCGCCAGAGATGTGAAGGCGCAAGAAAGATGGCGTGTTCGGCAATGGCGTCCGGAACGCGCCATTGCAGGCTGAGACCTGATAGAAGTTTTTATTTTCCAACAAAGAGTGATCATGATGACAAGAAAAAATAACTGGCTTTTGACAGCAGTGCAGATTGGTCTGCTGGCATGGTCCGGCGCCACATTGGCCGCCGACAAGGTGTATGTGGCCAATGAGGGTGCTGACACGGTCAGCGTGCTTGATGCAGCTTCGTTCAAAACGCTCGCAAACGTGCGCGTCGGCAAGATGCCGCACAACGTTCAGGTTTCGCCCGACGGCAAGCTCGTATGGGTGACCAACAACGGCGAGCCCGTCCAGGCGGCCGACGCATCCGCGCACAAGGGGATGGCCCAAGGCGCCCACGATGCGATGGCACAGCCCGGTGCCGTCTGGGTCATCGACACCCGCACTGACGCAGTGATCGCCAAGGTACCGGTTGGCATGCACCCGGCCCATGTGGTGGTGTCACCGGACGGCCGCCTTGCCTACGTCACCAACGGCGGCGACAACACGGTCAGCGTGATCGACACAGCGGCGCAGCGCCTCCTGGCGACGATTTCCGTCGGCCCGTTTCCTCACGGTCTTCGGATCAGCCCGGACGGCAAGGAGGTCTACGTGGCCAACCTCAAGGGCGGTACGGTGTCGGTGATCGATACCGCAGGCCAAAAGGAGGTAGCGAAAATTCCCGCAGGCAAGGGCCCTGCGCAGGTCGGTTTCACGCCGGACGGCCGTCTTGCCTTTGTTTCGCTGTCGGAGGAAAACGCCGTCGCCGTGATCGACCCGGCCACGCGCAAGGTGATTCGCAAGGTTGCCGTCGGATCGGTGCCGATCCAGCTGTACGCCACGCCGGACTCGCGCATGCTGCTGGTGGCCAACCAGGGTACGCGCAAGAAGCCGGGCAGCACCGTCAGCCTGATCGACCTTGAGCGTTTCAAGGTCGCCCAGACAGTCGGCACCGGCGCCGGTGCCCATGGCGTGGTCGTCGACCGGGAAGGTCGGTACGCCTACGTGACCAACACCTACGCCAACTCGGTTTCCGTGCTTGATGTGAAGGAGCGCAAGGTTGTGAAGACCGTTCCGGTCGGCAAGGGACCCAATGGCATCAGCGTGACGCCTTGATGGCTTGTCCTTCGCCGCACCATGAGAAAACACTGAGCCGTGCGGTGGAAAACTCTATCGTCGATTGTGCGGGCGAGTAGGGTTTTGCCCGGCCCTTGGCGCCCACGCGCTCAGGACAGTGTGGCCTCAATGCGTGCCACATGCGCCATGAGTGAGCGTTTGGCCACCGGCCACATGCGCGGCGGCACGTCGTCATAGGCGTGCGCCACCCAGTCGTCCAGCGTGCCCTCGGGCTGCGCCTGCATGACCTTGAGAATCTTGGCTTCGCGTTTCAGGCGGTGCGCCTTGAGGTGGGCGATGGCGCCCGCGGCCTCACCGTCATAGCCGCCCAGCACGTAGCCATGCGCGGGCAGGATGAACTCGATGCGGTGCTCGGCGCAGGCTGCGTGCAACACGTCCAGCGAGTCCAGATAAGCGGTCATCTCGCCATCGGGCGGGTCAATCACCGTGGTGCTGCCGTTGAGGATGTGGTCGCCGCTGAACAGCAGGCCGTCTTCCAGCAGCACCAGACACAGGTGGTTGGCGGCGTGGCCGGGGGTGTGAATCACTTTCAGGGTGTGGCCTGATATATATGACAAATCAGCCTCTAGCCCAGGTAGGACGAGCGTCAGTAGCTCATTATTTGATAGCGCCTTGTCGGGCGTGAATTCGCTGGCGGTACGTGCCGTGGGGGCGGAGGGCAGGCCCAGAATGGGCGGGCGGGGCTGGCCGTGCTGCACGCACAAGGCCTGCAAGGGCAGGGCGCCCGGCGAATGGTCCGGGTGCGAGTGGGTGCAGACGATCATGCGGATGTCGCCGCCCGCGGCGCGCCACAATTTTTCCAGGTGTTCGGGGTCGGCCGGACCGGGGTCGATGACGCAGTAGCCGGTGGCCGGGTCGCCCACCAGGTAACTGTTGGTGCCGGGCCCGGTCATGGCGCCGGGGTTGGGCGCGGTGAGGCGCATCACGTTTTTCAGCAGCGGCACGGGCTGTTCGGACTGCCAGTCCAGCGCGTGCACGATTTGCCCGTCGGGGCAGACCAGCGCGAGTTCGCCGTACGGATGCTCATGCTCCATGTAGCGGGCCTCGCGCCCGGCCAGCAGACCCGCGCGCGGGCAGCTCGTCCACAGCGGCTGCTCGGTGGCGGCGCAGGCGTGCAGCACGGCAGCGACGTCGGTGTAAGTCTGCAGCCGCTCCAACGTGCGGATGGTGGGGAAGATGATGAAAAACCCACCCGCGGCATGCCGCGCCAGCGCGTCGGCCGGGCGCACCCACACCGGCTCAAACTGCTCGGTTTCGTCGGCCACGGGCGTTTGGCCCTCGGGCATGCGGGCGACCAGAAAGGGCACGTCAAAACGACGCGGCAAATCGCGGTCGGTGACCCAGTGCGCCAGCACAAACACCTCGTCGGCGGCCAGCGTCAGGCCCCGCGCCTGGCATTGGACGGCGAAGGGTTGGCTGCGGTCCAGTGCCGCCAGGTCGTGGTGGCTGGCAGGTGTGCCATCGGTCCGGCGCGCCAGCAGCACCCCCAACTCTTCAAAACTTTCGCGGATGGCGGCAATAGCCTGCGTCAGGTGCAAGTCGCTTTGTGTGACGCGGCGTTTCGCCTGGCCGTGGCTGGCGGCGTCCAGCGCGTCAACGCCGCCGCCGGGGAACACATAGGCGCCGGGGGCAAAGCTGGCGGTCATGGCGCGGCGCGTCATCAGCACTTCAATACCCTGCGGGCTGTCGCGCAGCAGGAGCACGGTGGCCGCAGGGCGGATGGGCGCGGGTTCGCGCGGGGGGTGCAGGAGTTGGGTGGGGCGTGGCATGAGAAATTCCTCGACATGGCAATAAAAGGATTCACTGTACAGACCCAACGGTTCAATCGTGGTCAAAATCGAAACTCTTACCTCAACAATTGAAAAACCATGAGTCGTTCTGCTGGCGCCCACGATACCCTTGTGTACAGGCTGTGGAAGATGTTGGTCAAACTGAATCAGGGAGATTCGCTTGATCCCCAAGCCCTTACTGAGGAGTTTGGGGTCAGTTTGCGCGCGATTCAGCGTGACCTAAGCGTACGGGTCACTATTGCACCTGACTGTCAGACGCTTTAAAACCGCCAGTTCAGCCGGGATGTAGGCAAGGCCAAGAACTACTTGGTAGTCGGAGGGGAACTACACTCACCATATCGCTTGTAGTTTGCAGGAACTTTTCCATCTGGCCATCTGTCGGATACACAGCATCCCCAATCTCGATTCGCGTAACCATATTTTTAGACACTCCATGCCGTCCCGTCGCCAGTCCCGCTGCATCACAGTGTTCATCGCACTGGTAAGCCTGCTGTTTATGCAGCTGGCAGTGGCGGGCTACGCGTGCCCCGGTGTCCAGCAAAAGGTTGCAGAAGTTGCCGCCATGGCCGAGGCCAAGATGCCGTGCGCGGAATCCATGGCGATTAACATGGACGATGCACAGCCCAATTTGTGCCAGGCACATTGTCAGGCGGGGCATCAAACGGCAGATAAGTACGAACTGCCCGCACCGTTGGATATAGGCGCAGTACCGGCCAGCTTCTTGCTGCCAAATATTGCTCCAGTATTTTTGGGCGCACCATTGCAACCGCCCCACTTGAAGCGCACCACGGCACCGCCCTTAGCCATTCGGCACTGCTGCTTCCGAATTTGACCCTCCAGACGAAACCGCACTGACAGCCTCTCGGGCTGGCGCAGTGCTTTTGTTGTGCTCGTCTGCGCCTGTCAGGATTCCCCTGCGTCAGCGTACCGGGCCGACATGAAACCACCGTTTCGTTGTCTGGAGATTCCATGTTTTCTGTTCTATTGAAGGGCGTGCCCCCACGCCTGCGGCAACGCCATTGGGCTTGCATACTGCTTCTAGGTTCGTCCATGCTGGGTGCAGGAGTACACGCCCAGCAGGCACTCAGCCTCGACCAAGCCCTACAACTCGCGCAAGACCGGTCGCGCCAACTGGTCGCCCAAGATGCTGTCGCCAGGTCTTCCCGCGACATGGCAGTCGCTGCCGGGCAACTGCCCGACCCGCTCCTCAAAGCGGGAGTCAACAACCTACCTATCAATGGCGAAGACCGCTTAAGCCTAACGCAGGACTTCATGACCATGCGTTCGGTCGGCGTGATGCAGGAATTCACCCGCAGCGACAAGCTCAAAGCCCGTTCAGTCCGCTTCAACCGGGAAGCAGAAGTCGCAGAAAGTAGCCGAGCCGTGGCGCTGACCAATCTGCGACGGGATACCGCGATGGCCTGGCTGGACCGCTACTACCAGGAGCGCATGCTGGACATCTTACGCACACAGCGTGCCGAGGCGGGTTTGCAGATAGAAGCCTCCGACGCCGCTTACCGGGGTGGGCGCGGCACGCAGACCGATGTGTTTGCCGCGCGCTCGGGCGTGGCCCAGATAGACGACCGTATTCAGCAAACCGAGCGCCAGATCGGTAGTGCCAAGATCAAGCTGGCACGCTGGATCGGGGAGCCTGCCGGTCAATCTCTGGCCCCGCCACCCAACTTGGCACAAGTGCATCTCGATCCGACCAGCCTGAACTCCCAGTTGGCACACCATCCAGAGATAGCGCTGATGGCCAAGCAGGAAGCGGTTGCACAGGCGGACGTGGATATCGCACAAAGCAACAAACGCTCCGATTGGAGTGTGGAGCTGATGTTCAGCCAGCGTGGACCTGCTTACTCCAACATGGTGTCGGTCAACGTCTCAATCCCACTGCAATGGAACCAAAAGAACCGGCAAGACCGTGAAGTGGCCGCCAAGCTGGCCATCGCCGAGCAGATGCGCGCCCAGCGCGAAGAAGCCTCCCGGGAACATGTTGCCGACACCCGCATGTGGCTCCAGCAATGGCAGAGCGACCGTGACCGAGTCGCCCACTTCGACAGCACGCTGGTGCCGTTGGCTTCTGAACGCACCCGGGCCGCCATTGCAGCCTACCGGGGCGGAAGCGGCCAGCTCACAGCCGTACTCGAAGCTCGGCGCATGGAGATTGACACCCGCATGGACCGCCTGCGCCTGGAAATGGAGGCCGCCAGTCTATGGGCGCAGCTGGAGTACCTGCTACCCGCAGACCACGCAGCCACAGCCGAGGGCCAGGTGCCCTCGCAAACAGCCACCACGACAGCAACGGAGAAATAACCATGATGAAACTTAAACCCTTGCTGATTAGCCTAGTCTGTGCCGGTGTACTCGGGGCCGCAGGCTATGGCCTCTACGCCATGGGCATGCACCGTGGCATGGGCGCGGCAGCCATGCCCACGTCTTCAGGCCCTGCTGCGGCTGTACCGAAGGCGGCACCGGATGCTGGTCCACAAAGCGAAGCCCAAGGAGAAGACGCCACCCGTCGGCACATCGCAGCGGGTATCAAGGCCGGGGATGTCGATCCCACCACCGGCAATAAAATCCTTTACTACCACGACCCCATGGTGCCGGGGAACAAGTTCGACAAGCCCGCCAAATCTCCCTTCATGGACATGATGCTGGTGCCCGTCTATGCCGACAGCGACGGTGACGGCAGCAAAGTCACCGTAAGTTCACGTATTCAACAGAACCTGGGCGTAAGGACTGCGGAAGTGACACAAGGCGCGTTGTCACCCCAACTATCCGCTGTAGGCAATATCTCCTTCAACGAGCGCGACCAAGCTTTTGTGCAAGCCCGTGCCACGGGTTACATCGAGCGCCTGTACGTGCGCGCTACGCTGGACCGTGTCAGCAAGGGTCAGCCGCTGGCCGAACTCTATGTGCCGGACTGGATTGCTGCACAGGAAGAGTTCCTTTCCGTGCGCCGTATGCAAGGAACGGATCTGGCAAGCCTGATCGATGGTGCGCGCCAGCGCATGCGCCAGGTGGGCATGAGCGACGAGCTGATCCGTTTGGTGGAAAGCAGTGGCAAGACCCAGCCACGCACTACCCTCGTCGCCCCAATCGCAGGGGTGGTAGTGGAACTGATGGCCCGCGAAGGCATGACCGTTATGCCCGGTGCAACACTGTTTCGTATCAATGGTTTGTCGTCTGTCTGGGTCAACGCCGAAGTACCGGAAGGCCAAATTGCGTTGATCCGCCCTGGCACCAAGGTCCAGTCCAACAGTGCCGCCGCACCCGGCACCGCCCTGCATGGCACGGTGCAGGCACTCCTGCCGGAAGTGAATATGGCGACCCGCACCCTCAAAGCCCGGGTGGAGCTGGCCAACCCCGGCAACTTGCTGGTACCTGGCATGTTCGTCAACATGCAGTTCATGGACATGCGGGCCGAGAAATCGCTGCTGATTCCGACGGAAGCGGTGATCCAGACCGGCAAGCGTGTCGTGGTCATGTTGGCCGAAGACAAGGGCAAGTTCCGCCCGGTGGAGGTGGAAACCGGTATCGAGAGCAATGGACAGACCGAGATCAAGCGTGGACTGCAAGTCGGGCAGCGCGTGGTGGTGTCGTCCCAGTTCCTGATCGACTCGGAAGCCAGCCTCAAAGGCATCGAGGCACGCCTGAACGATGCACCCCAACCCAGTGCTGCCAACACGGCCCCTCGCCATGAGGGTGAAGCCAAGATTGAGGCGATTGGAAAAGATGCCATAACGCTGTCGCACAAACCGATTGCATCACTCAAATGGGGTGCCATGACCATGGACTTCAAGTTGCCTGCCAGCGGCAAGCCACGCAATCTGGAGCCGGGCGATAAAGTGAGTTTTGAGTTCTACATGGACGTGGAGGGTTTGCCGCAACTCACCCGCATCACCTCTGTTGCACCCGACTTACAGGCGGCACCAGCCAAAGCGACAGGAAACAAGCCATGATCGCCAAGTTCATCCGCTGGTCTATTGCCAACCGGTTTCTGGTGCTCCTGGCAACGGTGATGTTGTGCGCCTGGGGTGTCTATTCAGTCGCTCGCACGCCGTTGGATGCACTGCCAGACCTGTCCGATGTACAGGTCATCATCCGCACCACCTATCCTGGCCAGGCTCCACGCATCGTGGAGAACCAGATTACCTATCCGCTGACGACCACCATGCTGTCGGTGCCGGGGGCGAAGACGGTACGTGGCTACTCGTTCTTTGGTGACAGCTTCGTCTACGTGCTGTTTGAGGACGGCACCGACCTGTACTGGGCACGTTCTCGCGTGCTGGAGTATCTAAACCAGGTGCAGTCACGCCTACCTGCTGCCGCCAAAGCGTCTATTGGGCCAGACGCGACCGGTGTCGGCTGGATTTACCAGTACGCACTGGTAGACCGCAGTGGCACGCAGGACGCTTCGCAATTGCGTGCCCTGCAAGACTGGTTTCTCAAGTTTGAGCTGAAAACCATCCCCAACGTGGCCGAGGTGGCTTCTATTGGTGGCATGGTGCGCCAGTACCAGATCGTGCTCGATCCGAACAAGCTGGCGGCCTATGGCATCCCGCATACCAGGGTGGTCGAAGCCATACAGAAGGCGAACCAGGAAACCGGTGGCTCGGTACTGGAGTTGGGCGAGGCTGAGTACATGGTGCGCGCCTCGGGCTATCTACAAGGCCTGGACGATTTCCGAAAAGTGCCCTTGATGACCACCGCTGCCGGTGTGTCGGTACGCCTGGGCGGCGTGGCCCGCATCCAGCTTGGTCCAGAAATGCGCCGTGGCATCGGTGAATTGGATGGCGACGGCGAAGCCGCAGGCGGCGTGATTGTGATGCGCTCCGGCAAGAATGCGCTGGAGACCATCGCTGCGGTGAAGGAAAAGCTCAAAACCTTGCAGTCCAGTCTGCCCAAAGGGGTGGAGATCGTGCCCGTCTACGACCGCTCCAATCTGATTGAGCGAGCCGTGGACAACCTGACGCACAAGCTGCTGGAGGAATTCATCGTCGTTGCGGTGGTGTGTTTTGTCTTCCTGTTCCACCTGCGCTCAGCCCTGGTCGCCATCGTTTCACTGCCACTGGGCATTCTGGCGGCGTTCATCGTCATGCACTACCAAGGGGTGAATGCCAACATCATGTCTCTGGGAGGGATTGCCATCGCCATCGGAGCCATGGTGGATGCGGCGGTGGTGATGATCGAGAACGCGCACAAGCATCTGGAGCAATGGGGCCATGCACATCCAGGGGAAACACTGCACGGAGAAGCCCGCTGGCGTGTGATCGGCGATTCAGCCGCAGAAGTGGGACCGGCCCTGTTCTTCTCGCTGCTGATTATTACCCTGTCGTTTATCCCGGTGTTCACGCTGGAAGCACAGGAGGGGCGTCTGTTCTCGCCCCTGGCGTTTACCAAGACCTATTCGATGGCGGCAGCGGCAGGCTTGTCGGTAACCTTGATCCCGGTACTGATGGGCTACCTCATTCGTGGCCGTATCCCCGATGAAAACAACAACCCGCTGAATCGTTTCCTGATCGCGGTGTACCGCCCCTTGCTCAATGCAGTTTTGCGGGCACCCAAGATGACCCTGGTGGTCGCCACTGTGCTGCTGGTATTGAGCCTGTGGCCCCTACAGCACATCGGTGGCGAATTCATGCCGCGTCTGGATGAAGGCGATTTGCTCTACATGCCATCCGCTCTGCCGGGGCTATCAACGGGCAAAGCCAGCGAGCTGTTGCAGCAGACCGACCGCTTGATCAAGACCGTGCCCGAGGTGGCCAGTGTCTACGGCAAAGCCGGACGGGCCGAGACTGCGACCGACTCCGCACCCATGGAGATGTTCGAGACCACGATCCAGTTCAAGCCGAAAGAGCAGTGGCGACCCGGCATGACACAAGACAAGTTGGTGGAGGAATTGGACAGGATCGTCAAAGTACCCGGCCTGGCCAATATCTGGGTGCCACCAATTCGCAATCGCATCGACATGCTGGCCACCGGTATTAAGAGCCCGGTGGGGGTCAAGGTAGCAGGGACCGACCTGGTCGAGATTGATCGCATCGCTGGCGAGATTGAGCGGGCAGTGAAAGACCTGCCGGGCGTGAGTAGCGCCTTGGCTGAGCGCTTGACCGGTGGCCGCTATGTGGACATCAACATCCGCCGGGAGAACGCTGCGCGCTTCGGCTTGAATATTGCCGACGTGCAGTCGGTGATCTCTTCTGCAGTGGGTGGCGAAAACATCGGAGAGACCGTTGAAGGCTTGCAACGCTTCCCCATCAACCTGCGCTACCCCCGTGAAATCCGGGATTCGTTGGAAAAGCTGCGTGTACTGCCCATCGTTACGGAACGCGGCCAGCGCCTGGTTCTGTCGGACGTTGCGGATATCCGCATCACCGATGGCCCGCCCATGCTGCGCAGCGAGAACGCCCGCCTGTCCGGCTGGGTCTATGTGGATATACGCGGACGCGACCTGCGCTCGGCGGTGCAGGACATGCAGAAGGCGGTGGCGCAGCAGGTCAAGCTGCCGCCAGGCTACTCCGTCTCGTGGTCGGGCCAGTTCGAGTATCTGGAGCGCGCCACGGCCAAGCTCAAGGTGGTGGTGCCATTCACGCTGCTCATCATCTTCGTGTTGCTGTATCTGACGTTTGCCAGCTTTGGCGAAGCGGTGCTCATCATGGCGGCTTTGCCATTTGCGCTGGTTGGCGGAATTTGGCTGCTCTATCTGCTGAACTACAACTTGTCGATTGCCGGTGCGGTGGGCTTCATCGCCCTGGCCGGCGTGTCCGCCGAATTCGGCGTGATCATGCTGCTGTACCTGAAGAACGCCTGGCATGAACGCCTAGACCAGGGTAAGACCAGCGAAGCCGACTTGCTCGATGCAATACGCGAAGGCGCGGTACTGCGGGTGCGCCCGAAAGCCATGACCGTGGCGGTCATTCTTGCTGGGCTGTTTCCGATCATGTGGGGCACCGGTACCGGCTCTGAAGTCATGCAGCGCATTGCCGCGCCGATGGTCGGCGGAATGATTACCGCCCCCCTGTTGTCGATGTTCGTGATTCCGGCGGCCTACCTGTTGATGCGCCGTCCGCGAGAACCCAAGGCCAGCAGCGAGACAAAAACTTGGCGACTCGCGTTCTGGACCAAGTGATCCATGCCAAGTTTCCTTGAAACCATTTCCCTTAACCACTCTGAAACGGAGAATCCCATGAAGAAAATCGCTACCACCCTGATCCTGGCCGCCACGCTGTCGGCATCTGCTGCTTTCGCGCAGCAGAAGATGGACACCATGAAACCTATGGAGACGGCCAAGAAGCCAGCTGCGGAGGCTCAAATGGCCCAGATGACCCACAAGGCCGTTGGGGTTGTCAAGAAACTCGACCTTAAGTCTGGTGTCGTCACACTGGCCCATGAAGCGGTCAATAGCATGAACTGGCCTCCGATGACCATGGGCTTCATGGTCAAGGACAAAATGCTGTTAGCCAAACTGGCCGTGGGCAAGAAGGTGAACTTTGATTTCGTGCAGGACGCGAATGGGTATGTCATAACAGAAGTCAAGTAGGCGTAAATCCAAAGGACAGTCTTGATGCAGTCAAGAACTTCTCCGGCGAGGCAAAAAAGAAGCGGGTCACCAGTTGGGAAGCGTGCAGGAAGGTCATGAACCTTCTGACTGGAAGCCCGTGGAAACGGTGGGTGCAGGTGTCAGGGAAATCCACACCGGCGTTGCAGGCGGCCTGTTTCGCACGTAAGCATACTGACCATCGCCAGCAGCAGACGCTGGCGAGCCCGGCAGAACCCGCCGGTACGAACCATCGGCCTCCAGCACTTGGCGCATGAACATCGACAGCGTCACCGTGGGCGGATACAGCCGCTCACGGTGCTCGGACGGCAGCGCTTCTGTCGTGGCAAGCAATTTCCGGACTCGTCAGCACGTTGAAGAACTCCACAGCCTGGGTTGCCCTGGCCTGACGGCCGATGCGGGTTTGACGTTGATGCAAAACGTTTCGGGCGTTACGTTCCATGGTGGCTGGCCTTTGGAGAGATGGTTTGGGTGCTTCGTAACAACCATCCCATCAACCCTTGGTGCACCCAGCTCTTTCTTCTTCAAATTCAATCACTTACGCCCGTCGCTTCAACGTCGTGGGGCCAAAGTAAGTGCTATTCGTTATAAGACCATGTTGGTGCCATGTCCTGCCGCTTCTGCTGCGGGAAATACCAATGAAAAGCACGTCACTCCGCACTCGGATGTCACAGCAATGTTGCCACTGTGGGCCGCCATAATGGCACGGGTAATGGCCAGTCCCAAACCGGCTCCGTCGCTTTCAGGATGTGCTCTGGACTTATCCACGCGGAAAAATCGGTCGAACAAGCGTGGCAACATTTCCGGACTGATATCGCCCCCTTGGTTGATCACACGCACCGTGGTGATCTCAGAAGTGGCCTGGATTTGAATCGACACCGCCGAATGCGGGGCCGCATATCGGAGCGCATTGGACAACAGGTTGCTCAACGCTCGACGCAACATCAATCGATCACCGCAAATGGCACCGTCACCGAGCAATTCGAGGCGAAGGCCTTTATCCGATGCCAAAGCTTCATAAAAATCGAACAGTGCCCGAACCTCATCCGCCACGAATACGCTTTCCCGGTTGGGGAGTGACAAACCATGTTCAGTTTTTGCCAGGAACAGCATGTCAGAGACCATCCTAGACAATCGTTGCAATTCTTCAGAATTGGAGGCCAATACATCTTGGTAGTCAGCATTGGTTCGTGACAAAGACAGCGTGACCTGGGTCTCAGTCAAGAGGTTGCTGATCGGGGTTCTGAGTTCATGTGCCAGATCTGAAGAAAATTCCGATAGACGACGGAAGTCATCCTGCAAACGGTCAAGCATGTCGTTCAATGTGCTCGCCAGATCGGCCATTTCTATGGGGACCGCATCAACCGGCATACGCGCCCCCATCATGTTGGAACTGACCGCCTGGGCCCGGTTCTTCATAATTCGCAGAGGTGCAAGCCCTCGGTCAGCGGCGACCCAGCCGAAAAAACCGCTGAACAAGGTAGCGAGAATCACATAACTCGTCAGGGTGATCTGGAAGTGCCGCAGGAAATGAGCATGGTGCTTTGTGTCTAAGGCCACCCATACCGTCCAGGGCGAAGTGCCGGAATCCCCCGTGTGCATCAAAGCACCCAAAGCACGATATTGTTGGCCTTGGTCGTCCCAGGTCAACATCGCTTGGCCCTGCGGATCCATCCCCATGATCTGAGCAGATTCGGTGGGAATCTTCAAGTTTGAAGTGGCGTATAACGGCGCTCCAGCAGACTGAACGCTGATAAACAAGCCGTCATGGCTGTGCAATACATCGTTCAGGCGCGCCTGCAAATCCAACTTGGAAGCAGCCTTGCCACCAACTTCCTGAATCAGGTGAATTTTGTCCTGCAAGGTTGCACGATCCAGATCTTCGAAGTGCTGGTTCATGCTCGCCGCGGTGACCCATCCAAGGCCCAGCAAGACCGTTGCAGACGCCAGGGTATAGAAAATGGTGAGTCTTGTCGTCAGGGAGAAACGCTGCTTCATGATGATGTTAGCGGTGTTTCCAGCACATATCCCATACCCCGTACCGTTTGAAGCAACTTGGGTTCATACGGATCATCGATCTTGCTGCGTAGTCGACGAACGGCGACTTCAATCACGTTGGTATCGCTGTCAAAATTCATATCCCACACTTGAGAAGCGATCAGCGACCGAGGCAGAACCTCGCCCTGACGCCGCATCAACAATTCCAGCAATCCAAACTCTTTGGACGTGAGGTCAATCCTTTTGCCTCCACGGCTCACACGCCTGCGTAGCAAATCAAGTTCCAGATCAGCAACTTTGAGGGAAGTTGCCTCGACACCGGACTTCCCCCGGCGCAATATGGTTCGGACCCGAGCCAGCAGTTCGGCAAAAGAAAACGGTTTGACCAGGTAATCATCTGCTCCCAACTCCAATCCCTTGATCCGATCTTCAACTTGATCTTTGGCGGTCAGAAACAATACCGGTACCTTGTTACCCTGGCGACGCAAACTCCGCATCACGTCCCAGCCATCGATGCCCGGCAGCATCACATCCAGAAGGATAAGGTCGTACTCGTCCTCCATTGCCGCGTGGAGCCCATCCGTGCCGTTGTGGGCCAAATCCACAACAAAGCTTGCCTCCTTGAGTCCCTGTCGGAGGTACTCACCCGTTTTGGGCTCATCTTCAACAATCAATATTTTCACAAATTATTTCCTTTACGCAAGTGTGCATCGATTGCATGGTGTGGCGACGTAGATAACAAATTTGTAATCTGAATGACAGGTTGATGTCGGGGAGGTCTCGATAAAGTTCAGCCTGTTCATGTAATCGAAAAGGGAAAACCCATGCATCGTGTTCCAACTCTTCGTCAAACGCCACTGTGGCTGGCGACGTTTGTGCTGTTTGCAATGGCTGGTCCAGCCTTGGCGCAATCAACCTCAAAAGCCCCGGCTGAGCAAGGCGCTATCGACTGGCGCAAGGCCAATGACGATGTCTCCCAATTTAAGCGAGGCCATGCCGATGTACTCAAGTGGGAAATCGCCAACGACAGCATGAAAAACACGGTGCCAGTGGTCGTGTCAGACCTCTGGATCAAAACACCGGACTCTGCCGTGCGTAACTCCTGGCTTGCCCGGCCGGAGCTTTCCAGATCGTTGTCAAAGTTGGGGCACGACAACCAGGAGCGTATCGCCACGGGACGTTGGCTGGAGGTCGATCCGATGGAGCGTCGTACGGTGGATGACTTTGACACCATCATGGACGTTGCTGCGGATGCTCGCAAGGCCTGGTTCACTGCGGTGGCGGCGAACCTCGGATTGAAACAACAGCGTGACATGCAAGAAGCCTCAGCCGCTGCCGCCGAACTTGCCAGTCGCATGGCGCGCGTCGGTAATTGGAGTCGGATGGAGCAAGCGCAGTGGCAGGCCAAACTGGTGAAAATGAAAGTGCAAACCCTGAAGGCCGGCATGGAGGCCACGCAATCTCAAATTTCATTGTTGAAATCCGTTAATTTATGGGGAACCGTTTCCCATGTGGGGCTGCCAGATGCTTGGCCCGACATGCCTGGAAAAGCGCTAACAGAAGCCAATTTCCAGAAAGGCTTGGCAGCCATTCGAAAGGCAGTGCCAGGGCTTTATGAAGGACGCAAAGTCACAGCAACAGCACAACTGGCGTTTGAAATTTACAACGCAAGCTATATCGCGGCCCAATACGCACAGGAAGAAGTGAAGTTGCAGCAGCTTATCAACGATGAAGTCGTGCTGCGATACAACGGCATGCTGCTCAGTGTTTGGGATCTTCTTGCTCAGACGAGCGAACAGTTGCAAGCCAATGTGACGGCAATCAACGCCAGGCGTGACCTGCTGATTGCCGAAACCGATTTGCAGCTCGTGCTGCAAGGCGGCTCACCCAACAACTTTGTCAGTCTGGGCGGCGCCGGTGGCGACGGTGCAGCAACTGCGAAATAACCAGGAAACACAATGGACTTCATCAATTCCCGTCGCCGATTTTTTGCTGGTGCCGCCACGACCGTTGCCGGTTTTGCGTTGGCACGCTCCGCCATGGCGGCTCTGCCTGAGCCGGTCATCCAGACCTCAGTAGCCACGGCGCCGCCGCTGGTGCCCACCACGGGTCGCCCTTACAACCCGGTGGTGACACTCAACGGCTGGACCTTGCCCTGGCGCATGAACAACGGTGTCAAAGAGTTTCACCTGGTGGCCGAGCCTGTTGAGCGTGAGGTGTCTCCGGGCTTCAAGGTCAACATGTGGGGTTACAACGGCCAAAGTCCGGGTCCAACTATCGAGGTGGTGGAAGAGGATCGTGTTCGTATCTTTGTGACCAATAAGCTGCCGGAGCACACCACGGTTCATTGGCACGGCCAGCGATTGCCCAACGGGATGGACGGCGTCGGGGGACTCAATCAAAAGGCCATTCCTGTGGGCAAGACCTACATGTATGAGTTCGTGGCCCGCCGCCCAGGTACTTTCATGTACCACCCGCATGCCGACGAGATGACGCAAATGGCCATGGGCATGATGGGCTTCTGGGTCACCCACCCCAAGGAAAAGCACCCCCACATCAGCGAGGTTGATCGGGACTTCTGCTTTCTGCTCAATGCCTTTGACGTGGAGGCCGGAACCAGGACCCCCAAGATCAACACCATGCTGGATTTCAATATTTGGAGTTGGAACAGCCGTGTCTTCCCCGGAATCGACACTTTGAACGTCAAGCTCAACGACCGGGTTCGCATTCGCGTGGGCAACTTGACGATGACCAACCATCCGATTCACTTGCATGGCCATGAGTTTCTGGTCACCGGTACCGATGGAGGTCCGACACCCCCTTCGACCCGTTGGTACGAGGTCACGACCGACGTCGCCGTAGGTCAAATGCGTCAAATTGAATTTGTAGCGGATGAGGAAGGTGATTGGGCACTGCACTGCCATAAGAGTCACCACACCATGAATGCCATGGGCCACACGGTTCCCACGATGGTTGGTGTTGACCACCGCGGCTTGGTCAAGAAAATCCAGAAAATTGCACCGGACTACATGCTGATGGGTGAGCGCGGTATGGCCGATATGGGCGAGATGGAAATGCCCATTCCGGAAAATACCGCACCCATGATGACGGGTCAAGCCCAGTTTGGCCCGGTCGAGATGGGTGGCATGTTCAGTGTGCTCAAAGTGCGCAAGGACCAGAAACCAGGCGACTACAGCGATCCCGGTCCCTTTAAAAATCCACCGGGCACCGTCGCTCAGGAATACTTGGGCCCGATTTCGGAACCGGCGCGCTTCCGTTCCGAAATCAGCGCTGCGCGGTCGGCTGCAGACAAGACACCGCCAGCAACAGTGCTCAATGCACGTAAACCAAGATCCCATTCCGGGCACTGATTCTTTCGTACGTCTCTATTTTTTATCAAGGAACCCTCCATGAAATTTACAAAAACTGCCACCACCATCCTCTCAGCGCTCACTATTGCGGTTCTTTCCACAGGTGCTCTGGCCAACGGAAGTCATGCTGGTGGTCATGATGAGTCGGCTATCGGCAAGGCTGGCCTGAGCGCTAAAGTGAATCGCACGATTGCTGTGGATATGGCAGACAACATGCGTTACACGCCCTCCAACATTCAGGTGAAAAAGGGTGAGACCATCCGTTTTGTGGTCAAAAATTCCGGCAACGTGAAACACGAATTGAGCCTGGGTACCCCAAAAGAGCTTCTGGAACACCTGGAGCAGATGAAGAAGTTCCCGGACATGGAGCACGACGAACCCAGTAAAGTGACTGTCGCGCCTGGCGCCCAGGGCGAAATCATTTGGCAGTTCACCAAGGCTGGCCCCGTCAACTTTGCTTGCCTCATGCCTGGTCACTACGAAGCCGGGATGATGGGCCAAGTCAAGGTCGCAGGAAAATAAGCGTCTTTCAATTTCATCAACTTAATTGAACCAGGAAAACTCAGCATGAACCAATTCACAAAAACACTCGCCGCCATGGCCACAGCCATGATCACCTTGGCCAGCGCACCCGGTGTTGCCCACGCACAGATGGACAACAAAATGGACATGAGCCAGATGACCGATGGTGAAATTCGCAAAGTGGACAAAGAAGCTGGCAAGGTCACCATCAAGCATGGCGAAATCAAGAATCTGGACATGCCCGGCATGACCATGGTCTTTACAGCCAAGGAGAAATCGCTGTTGGACAAGGTGCAAGCCGGTGACAAGATCAAATTTGCGGTCGTCAACGACAGTGGAAAAATGGTTGTCACGGATATCCAGACCGTCAGGTAAGACAACCTGAGTCGCAGGTGAGACTGCGTCCTATGACCCGAAATCAGTGTTATTGCTGAACCTGCAGGGTCGCTCACGGGCACGGATGTTGCCATGAACAGCGCTCAGGTCACGTTGGTGAAAGGTGACGTGCGTGGCATTTCCATCGCGCTCGCGCTTTCGAACGCCACAGTAGGCAACATGAAACAAAACCTGATTTTTGCTTTTCTGTACAACGCGCTGGGGATTCCGATCGCTGCTGGTGTGCTGTAGCCTTGACGCACTGGTCAACATGGCAACCAGAGCCGGTATGCGCGTTGGACTGACCATCCGCCCGATGACCAGTGTTAGGGCAAAAGCAGCCAAAAAGCCTGAATCGCATCAGGTGCGACAAAGTCAAGTCGCGTGAAGATGTGGGCGTCGGTGGCGTATCGACGCGTCGATAATCAGCCCCATGCGAATTCCATTCACCAAAATGCAGGGCGCCGGCAACGACTTCGTTGTGCTGGACGAAACCCGTGGCTCGCTGGGCCTGTCCGCAGCGCAGTACCGCTTTCTGGGCGACCGCCACTTTGGCGTCGGCGCGGACCAGATCCTGACGGTGCGCCCGTCCCCGGCGCCGGGCATCGACTTCGAGTATGTGATCCACAACGCCGACGGCAACGAGGTCGAGCAGTGCGGCAATGGCGCGCGCTGCTTCGCGCGCTTTGTGCGCGACCAGGGCCTGACCACCAAGGACGCCATCCGGGTGCAAACCCGCGGCGGCGTGATCGAGCCGCAACTCACGCCTGATGGCCGCGTGACGGTGAACATGGGCAGCCCCGTGTTCGAGCTGGCCGACATCCCGTTTGATGCCACCGGCTTGCAGCCGCAAACCGCGGGTTTATGGCAAAAATGGCCTCTAGCCCTTGATAGCCGTGCGCATGCAGCTATTATTTTGGTAGCAATTGTGTCCATGGGCAACCCCCATGCCGTGCAGGTGGTGGACGATGTGGACACTGCCCCGGTATTGATTCAGGGCCCCCAGGTGCAAAGTCTCGCAGCCTTCCCGCGTGGCGTGAACGTGGGCTTCATGCAGGTCGTCGACCGCGGCCAGATTCGCCTGCGGGTGTTCGAGCGCGGTGCGGGCGAGACCCTGGCCTGCGGCTCCGGCGCGTGTGCAGCCGTGGTGGCGGGCATCCGGCTGGGCTTGCTGGACGCGACGGTCGATGTGCAGACCCACGGCGGCATGCTGACGATTTCCTGGGCGGGCGGCACCTCCCCGGTGATGATGACCGGCCCGGCCACTACTGTTTTCCACGGCGAAATTGATTTGATCGACACCTTATGACCTCCTCCTTTACCAATCCCATCACCGAAGACGACATTGCCAACTACCTGGCCAACACCCCGGACTTCTTCGAGCGCCACGCCGAGTTGCTGGCGGCCGTGCAACTGAGCAGCCCGCACAGCAACCGGGCCGTGAGTTTGCAGGAGCGCCAGGCGGGCATGCTGCGCGACAAGATCAAGGTGCTGGAGCACCGCATCATGGACATGATCCGCAACGGCAACGAGAACGTGCTGCTGTCAGACAAGCTCCTGAAATGGGCGCGCAGCCTGTTTCTGGTGACCGACCCGCTGGCCTTGCCGGGCCAGATTGCGGGTGAAATCCAGGAGCAGTTCATGGTGCCGCAGGTGGGCATCAAGGTGTGGGGCGTGGCGCCACAGTTCTCGCACGCAGATTTCACCCAAGGCGTGAGCGAAGACGCCAAGCTGTTTGCGTCCTCGCTGATGGAGCCGTTCTGCGGCCTGAACACCGGCTTTGAGGCAATCAGCTGGCTGCCGGACCCGCAAGCCGCCATCTCGCTGGCCATTTTGCCCCTGCGCACCGGTCTGGTCGGCAGCTCGACGCCCGCGTTTGGGTTGCTGGTGCTGGCGTCGCCTGACGCGCAGCGCTTTAACAGCGCCATGGGCACCGACTTCCTGGAGCGCATTGCCGAACTCGCCAGCGCCGCGCTGTCACGCCTGAGGTAAACATGGGGGTCAGCGTGGGGGCCTCTATGGTCGAGCGCTACCTGGAGCACGTGCGCGTTGAAAAACGCCTGGCCCAGCGCACGGTGGAGCTGTATTCACTGGACCTGCAAAAACTGGCGCAGTACGCTGCCGAGGCCCAGGTCGAGCTCCTGCAGGTTCAAAACACCCACATCCGCCGCTGGGTCGCGCACATGCACGGTGGTGGGCGCAGTGCCCGCGGCATTGCCCTGATTTTGTCGGGCTGGCGCGGGTTTTACGTCTGGCTCGGGCGTGAAGGCCTGGTCGGCTGCAACCCGGTGCAGGGCGTGCGCGCGCCCAAGGCGGGCAAGCCCCTGCCCAAGGCCCTGAGCGTGGACGACTCGGTGCAGCTCGCCAGTTTTACGAATGAAGACAACGACCCCTGGCTGGAAGCGCGCGACGCCGCCATGGTCGAGCTGCTCTACGGTGGCGGTCTGCGTGTGGGCGAGTTGACCGGGCTGGACGCCGTGGGCAGCAAAGGCGCGCGTGGTTGGGTGGACTTGCAGGCGGGCGAGGCGCACGTGCTGGGCAAAGGGGAAAAGCGCCGCACCGTGCCCATCGGCGCCAAGGCCGTGGCGGCGCTGACGCACTGGCTGGCGCTGCGGGCGCCAGCCAGTGCGTCAGCGGCCACGCCGGGCGGCAGCGCGCAGGCGGCCTTGTTTTTGGGGCGCAATGGCACCCGCCTGACCGCCCAATCCATCTGGCAGCGTCTGCGCCAACGCAGCCTGCAGGCCGGGCTGGCGGCGCCGGTGCACCCGCACATGCTGCGCCATTCGTTTGCCAGCCACCTGCTGCAGTCCAGCAGCGACCTGCGCGCCGTGCAGGAACTGCTGGGCCACGCCAACATCACCACCACGCAGGTGTACACCCGGCTGGACTTCCAGCACCTCGCCAAGGCCTATGACGCGGCCCATCCGCGCGCCAAAATCAAATCAAGCGATCCGAAGTAAGGCACACTGTCTTTTCAACTGAAAGGGACGTGTATGCGCAGTCAAATCGTGGTTGTTTTCGATCGGGGCGTTGAATTGAGGTTTCCCGCAGGTGACGCGGCTCCCCTGTCCAGCGAGGATGCTCGCCAATGGCTCGACACCCAGTTCACAGACCTTGATTGCGAGCCCTTGCGCGCCAGCGGCAAGGTGCTGACGGCCGACAAAATCTTGCGCATCACCGAGGCCGCCGGTCCGGCGCTGTTTGCTGACGAGAACTGGTCCGCCGCCTACGTCAGTGCCGTGCAGGCTGCACTGGCCAAACCCATGATCCGGGTGGATGTACCCGCGATGGCCATCACCTATTGACCGGACGGGTTCAGAAGGTTTCCCAGTCGTCCGATGCAGCGCTCGTTGCTGGCAGTGCTTTGGGCGCTGAAACTTGCGCAATTTTTCGCGGGGCGACTGATTTGTAGGTGGGGGCGGTGCTGATGACTGGTTTGCGGACGGGGGTGCTCGCGACCGGCGCTTGTGCCACTCGCCGGGTTTGCATGGGGGGCGTGGCTGCATGGATGGCACCAACGCCGGGCGCCAGTTTGAAAACCGCCACGGTACTGACCAGGTCCTGAGCCTGCATTTTGAGGCTGCTGGCGGCTGCGGCCATCTGCTCCACCAAGGCGGCATTCTGCTGCGTGACTTGGTCCATTTGCGTGACCGCTTCGCCCACCTGTGACACCCCCAGACTCTGCTCGGTGCTGGCGGCGCTGATTTCAGCCATGATGTCCGTCACCCGGCGAATGCTGGTGACCACCTCGGTCATCGTCGCCCCGGCCTGATCGACCAGAGCAGTGCCGTGTTCGACACGTTCCACACTGGCGCCAATCAGGCTCTTGATTTCCTTGGCGGCATCGGCCGAGCGGCCTGCCAGGCTTCGCACTTCGCTGGCAACGACGGCGAAACCACGACCCTGTTCACCGGCCCGGGCTGCTTCCACGGCAGCATTCAGGGCCAGGATGTTGGTCTGGAAGGCAATGCCGTCGATGACGCTGATGATGTCTGAGATTTTCTTGGACGACTCATTGATCCCCTTCATGGTGGTCACCACCTGGTTGACCACTTCACCGCCCTGAATGGCGACGGTCGAGGCGCTTTGGGCCAACTGGTTGGCCTGTTTGGCGTTGTCGGCGTTTTGGCGCACGGTGGAGCTCAGCTCCTCCATGGATGCCGCCGTTTCCTCCAGCGCACTGGCCTGGCTCTCGGTGCGGGCCGACAGATCGTGGTTGCCTTGGGCAATTTCGGAGCTCGCCGTGGCAACCGACTCGGACCCTTGGCGTACATGCCCCACGATGCTGCCAAAACTGTCCCGCATGGTTTTGATGGCATGCAGCAGGCTGGACTGGTCATGGGGTTTGAGTTCGACGTCAACGCTCAGGTCGCCGCCAGCGATGCGCTGCGTGATACCGACGGCATATTCCGGCTCCCCGCCGAGTTGCCGCAGCAGATTGCGCGCAATCAACAGGCCAATCACCAGCAGCAGCGCGGCGAGCAGGGCGGTGCCGAGCGAAAACCAGAGGACACGACCCGCAATGGTGGCATCGATCGTGTCAATGTAGACGCCTGAGCCGATCACCCAGCCCCACGGCGCAAAGCCTTTGACGTAGGAGACCTTTTGCACTGGCTTGTCGTTACCGGGTTTGGGCCATGCGTAGTAGACAAAGCCCGCACCGCTGGCCTTGACCATGTCCACCATCGTGACAAACAGTGGCTTGCCGGCGGCGTCTTTGCTGGCAGCGACCTCTGTGCCATCGAGCTCGGGCTTGATCGGATGCATCACCATTTTGGGCTGCATGTCATTGATCCAGAAATACTCTGAACCAGAGTAGCGCATGGCTTTGATGGACGCCAAGGCCCGTTGCTTGCCTTCGGCCTCGGTCATCTTGCCCTGCGTCACCTCGGCATGAAAGTAAGAGATCACGCCATGCGCGACCTCAACGGATTGACGAACGCCGTTCCCCCGTTCCTCCATGATCAGTTGTCTTTCTGAGGTCAGGAAGACCGTCGCCATGACGATTACCCCAAAAATAGCGCTGCAGATAATCAGCGCGAGTCGCTTGGCGATGGTGAGGGAGTTCAGTTTAAACATGGCGTGTCCGGGTTGGCTTGGTTGTCCTGGGTCTGCGACATCGCCTTTTTTGACGGCGAATGATGAGGCTATATATCGGCAGCTGTGGATATATCTTGAATCCATTCAAGATGACTAGCCGAGTGCCACGGCAATTTGGACCTTAGACCGGGCGAACCTTGCGTCCATGCCCGACAATCGGCGCCATGAAAACGATTCAATTACGACCGGGCAAAGAGCGCTCCCTGCTGCGCCGCCATCCATGGATTTTTGAGTCCGCCATTGCCAAAGGCAGCGCTGACGCGGGCGAGACCGTGCGAGTCGAGTCCCATGACGGGGCTTTTCTGGGCTGGGCGGCCTTCAGCCCCGCCTCCAAAATTCGGGCGCGGGTCTGGAGTTTCGAAGAATCTCAGCGCATTGATGCTCCATATTTGATAGCTGCTATCGCACGTTCCGTAAGCGCTAGAGCCCGATTTGATATAAAAAGTGACAGCCTGCGACTGGTGCACGGTGAATCCGACGGGTTGCCAGGCCTGATCGTGGACCGGTATGGCGACACCTTGGTCGCCCAGTTTCTATCCAGCGGCGCCGAGCGCTGGAAAGAGGTGCTGGCTGATGCCTTGCTTGCTGCGACCGGCCTGACCAAACTGTACGAACGCTCCGACGCGAGTGGCCGCGCGCTGGAGGGCTTGCCCGAAGTCACGGGTTGGTTGCGGGGAGACGGACCGGTCGAACTCATTCTGCAAGAGCACGAGTGGAAGTTGGGCGTGAACATCGCCACAGGCCACAAAACCGGCTTCTACCTGGACCAGCGCGACAGCCGCAAGAAATTTGCCGAGTACACGGCGCGCCTGAAGTTTGAGCGTGTGCTCAACTGCTTTTGCTACACCGGCGGCTTCACCGTGGCGGCCCTGACGGGCGGTGCCTCGCATGTGACGTCCATTGATTCGTCCGGCCCGGCGCTGGAACAAGCCGCCGCCAACGTTGCCTTGAACGGATTTGACGCGAGTCGCGCCACCTTCATGGACGCCGACGTGAACGCGTCCTTGCGCAAGTTTGGTGCCGAGGGCCAAACCTTCGACGCCATCGTGCTCGACCCGCCCAAGTTCGCGCCCACCGTGACGCACGCCGAGCGGGCCGCGCGTGCCTACAAGGACATCAACCGGCTGGCCTTCAAGCTGCTGGCCCCGGGCGGCGTGTTGTTCACCTACTCCTGCTCGGGCGGAATCCCGCCTGACCTGTTTCACAAGATTGTGGCCTCGGCCGGGTCCGATGCGGGTGTGGATGGTTACATCACCGAGCGCCTGGGCGGCGCGCCGGACCACCCGATGACCCTCAACTTCCCTGAAGGCGAGTACCTCAAAGGGTTGGTGATCCTGCGCAAGTAGTTCCGCCCGATAGACCGCTAAACTTCCCTTTTCTGCCCCCCCAACACCCTGAGAAAAACGATGAGTCTCATACCTGCAACCATCCTGACGGGCTTTCTTGGCTCCGGCAAAACCACGCTCCTCAAGCGCATTCTGGAGGAAGCGCACGGTCAGAAAATCGCTGTGATTGAAAACGAATTCGGCGAGGAAAACATCGACAGCGACATCCTCGTGTCCGAGACCAAAGAGCAGATCATCCAGATGAGCAATGGCTGCATCTGCTGCACCATTCGCGAAGACTTGCGCGAAGCGCTGCAACTGCTGGCTGCCAAGAAGCGCCAGGGCCTGCTGGACTTTGACCGCGTGGTCATTGAGACGACTGGCCTGGCCGACCCCGGCCCCGTGGCGCAAACCTTCTTCATGGACGACGAGATTGCCGAGAGCTTTTTGCTGGACTCGATCCTGACGCTGGTGGACGCCAAACACGCCGCTACACAGCTCAACGACCGCCAGGAAGCCCGACGTCAAGTGGGATTTGCCGACCAGATCTTCATCAGCAAGACCGATCTGGTGGACAAAGCGGAAGTCGATGCGCTGATGCACCGCCTCAAACACATGAACCCGCGGGCGCCGCAAAAGGCGGTCCACTTCGGTGAAGTCGCTTTGAGCGAGGTGTTTGACCTGCGCGGCTTCAACCTCAATGCCAAACTCGACATCGATCCCGACTTCCTCAAGGACGATGCCCATGACCACGCCGGGCACGACCATGCCGAAGGCGAGGCCTGCGACCACCCGTCCCACGTCCATGACCACGCCACCCACGGCCATCACCACCACCATGAGGACGACGTCAAGAGTTTTGTTTTCAAGTCGGATCGCCCGTTTGATCCGGCCAAGCTGGAGGACTTTCTGGGTGCCATCGTCAATATCTATGGTCCGCGCATGCTGCGGTACAAGGGCGTCCTCTATATGAAGGGCACGGACCGCAAGGTCATCTTCCAGGGCGTGCACCAGTTGATGGGCAGCGACCTCGGTCCCGCGTGGGCTGAAGGCGAACAGCGGTCCAGCAAAATGGTTTTCATCGGTATTGACCTGCCCAAGGACATTTTCCTGCAGGGCATGGAGCAGGCGCTGGTCTGACCACAGACGGCCTTGACTCCCCGTAAGTCCATGTTTGTCGCTATTTTGCAACTCTTGGGCGTGCCGCTGCGTAAACCGGTACACTCGCGCGCCGAAGAAAATCAGCAGGGCCAGCCTTTAAAAGCTCGCAATGAGGGTATAAGGTCAAAGGTTTCGGATCGGGGGCACGCAGAAAGCCCTCGTCTGTCAGCGATGTGCATGCGCAGGCAAATCCTGTGAGGAGGCAAGAAGTGAAAGCTCAACCCGTGAAAGCGACAGTGGCAGCCAAAACGACCGGTACGACCGCCAAAGCCAAGCCTGCCGTCAAAGCCGTAGTCAAGCCGGTGGCGAAATCAGTCATGAAAGCTGCGGTGACCGCGTCTGCCAAGCCCGTGGCCAAGGCCGCGCCGGTGAAAGCCGCCAAGTCGACAGCGAAAGTTCAAGAAAAGGATCCTGTGAAAATGACGATAGCTAAAACCAGCAAACCCGAAGCGGTGTCTGCGAAAGCCAAAGTGACCCATACCGTGAAGGCGGGTTCCATTGCCGCTGCGGCTGTTCCATCCAAGCCTGTGGTGGCGGCGCCGGTGCAGGCCGAGTCATCCTCCGGTGTGCCAGCGCGCGCCGGTCGTCCTTCGTCGCGTCTGGCCCAGTTGACCGTGCCGTCCATGGCGCAGTCCGTGGCTTCAACCGATGCCAAGGCCAGTTACTCCAAGGTGGCGACAGCACCGCTGATCGTGCCGCCCCTCGCTTCGTCGGTCAAGAGAGACCCCAAGTTGGCGAACAACTGGAAGACCAAGCCAGTTGCCGAGCTCCTGGATGCCGAGGTGATCGCCATGTCCGACGACGACTACATGAACGACACGCAGATGGCGTTCTTTCGCCTGAAGCTGCTGGTCCTCAAGAAGGATATTCTGAACAACGCCGGAGAAACCACCGAGCATTTGCGTGAAGACACAGTGGTGGTGCCCGATCCCGCAGATCGCGCCACCATCGAAGAAGAGCACGCGCTTGAGTTGCGCACCCGTGACCGGGAGCGCAAGCTGCTGAAGAAAATCGAGCAGTCCATCGGACGCATCGACTCGGGTGACTACGGCTATTGCGATGAAACCGGTGAACCCATTGGTGTGGGCCGTTTGCTGGCTCGCCCGACCGCCAACCTCTCGCTCGAAGCCCAGCAGCGCCGGGAACTCAAACAGAAGATGTTCGGGGATTGATGCCCGGCGGCTCGAAGCTCCTGACCTGACGTTCCCGCGCCATGGCGACCAAAGACAACAGTCCTTCCAGTTTGCTGGCCAAGATGGCCAAGTTCGTCCGTCATCCGACGAAGGACTGGTCTGATCTGGACAAGCCCGAGCCGGAGCCGGTTCAGGATGGCGCGTACACCAAGCAGGCGCTGAAGGAGATGATCGAACGCAAGCGCCAAAACGACTTTGTGCGCAAGCGTGAATTTGACCAATTGCGACGGTTGCGCCGCAATGAGCCCACGATCAGCCCCGAGTTGACGGGGCGTCCATCTTTCTTTCAAAGCAGTACGGCTTCCAACCCGGATGAGCGGGCCATCACGCTCAAGAAGATTGACGACATCGAAGCCCAGATGTCCAAGCAATGGTGGAAAAGCAAGCAAGGTGACATGGCTGCGGGGGGCGCCACTGCGGCAGTGCCTGCCAAGCCCCTCACACAGGCGGATGCTGGGCCGACAGAAAAATCTGATGATTCGTTTGAGGCGACGCAATCCTCCGCCTTGGCCCACGAGTCTGACCTGGCGCAACGTTCCGAATTTCAGGTCACGCAAATGGGTTTCACGCCCTCTGCAGCGGCTGTGCTTGCCACTCCTGTGCAATCCTTGTTCAAGTCGAAAAGCGGCGACAGCCGGAGCTTCGAGCCGGGCTTGAGTGGTTTCTCGACTTTCAGACTGTTCTCTGTCGAATTGGGCGGTACCCTGGCCGACCCCGATCTCGAGGAGGCGGCCATCCGTTTCGCCAATGGCGATGACAAGGGCGCTGAAGCGGGTCTGTTGGCGGCTCTGCAGCAAGACAAGGTGATCCCTGAATTGGCCGATGGGTGGGCTGCGGCGCTGTTTGACTTTTATCGGTCCACGGGGCAGCAAGGCAACTTTGACCGCGTCGCGATTGACTATGCCCGGCGATTTGGTCGCTCGGCGCCGGCCTGGTTTTCAACGCCGGATCTGCTCGGTCATTCTGCCTCGACATTGCCTAAATCACCGTCGCAAGCCCTCGTTCAAAGCGGTCAGAGCGCCTGGGAGTGTCCCGCCGTGCTGGATAGGGCCGCCATGCAGGCCTTGCATCTTCGGTTGACCGCGTTGCCCGCACCCTGGCGCTTGAACTGGCGCCAGCTGGACACGATCACGCCGGAGGCTGGCAAAGAGCTCGCGGACCTGTTTGCCCTGTGGTGCAGCCAGCATGTGAGGCTGCAATTTGGGGGCATCGAGGTGCTAGAAAACAAGTTGCGTCTGCTCACGCCATCGGGAGACAAACACGTCGAGCTGTTTTGGTGGCAGCTTCGCCTTGATGCCCTGCGGATCTTGCGGCTACAGGATGAGTTCGAGATGGCGGCACTCGATTTTTGTGTGACTTTTGAAGTCTCTCCTCCCGCCTGGGCTGACGCCCGGTGTGAATTCATCCACGACCGGGGTGTCGTCGTGGAGCATGCCTCTGGGCATCACCCTGACTTGACGTCAAGCCAGCATGACGACTTGAGCCATGCGCCAACGGCGTCCATCGGGCTTGATTCAATTTCTGCCGTGGTGGTGGAGTTGGCCGGAGAGGTACTTGGCGATGCCGCCGAAGCCCTGAACAGTTTCCAGATCGGCTTGGCAGGGGCTGACCGGCTCGTGGTGTCTTGTGCACGGCTCATCCGTGTCGACTTTTCGGCGGCGGGCAGCATTCTGAATTGGGTCGCCGTGCGCGAATCCGAGGGCTGCCAGGTGCAGTTCCGGGATGTTCCCCGTCTGGTGGCGGCCTTTTTCAACGTGATCGGCATCAACGAACACGCCAAAATCGTGCTGCGCACGAGCTAAGCCCGAATTTTTTGCCAGTTGCGTCCGGGCGAATGCTTGTTTTTGTGCCGGTGCGCCTTAACTTAGACCTACATGGAACAATTTCACGGTACCACCATCATCAGTGTGCGGCGCAAGACGGCCGACGGCGTTCAGGTCGCGATTGGCGGAGACGGGCAGGTGACCTTGGGCAACATTGTTGTCAAGGGCACGGCCCGCAAAGTCCGCAAGCTTTATCACGGGAAAGTACTGGCTGGTTTTGCCGGCGCCACGGCCGATGCATTCACCTTGTTTGAACGCTTTGAGGCGAAGCTTGAAAAACACCAGGGGCATTTGGTGCGGGCGGCGATTGAACTCACCAAGGACTGGCGAACCGACCGCGTGTTGCGTCGCCTGGAAGCCATGCTGGCGGTGGCGGACAGCGATGCCTCCTTGATCATCACGGGCAACGGTGATGTGCTGGAGCCGGAGAATGGCATTGTGACCATCGGGTCCGGTGGTGCATATGCCCAAGCCGCAGCCATTGCCCTGCTCAACCATACCGAGTTGTCCGCGCAGGATATTGTGAAGAGGTCTCTGGAGATTGCTGGCGAGTTGTGTATTTACACCAACATGAACCACACCATCGAGACTTTGTGACAACGTGCGTGTCAACTTGACGCGCAGCTCCTTCCCCAACTGGTTTAATTTATGTCATCCATGACCCCGCAGGAAATTGTCTCTGAACTCGACAAGCACATCGTTGGCCAGCATCAGGCCAAACGCGCGGTGGCCATTGCCTTGCGCAATCGCTGGCGTCGTCAGCAGGTAGAACCGGGTCTGCGGGCCGAGATCACGCCCAAGAATATTCTCATGATCGGGCCCACGGGTGTCGGTAAAACCGAGATTGCCCGGCGCCTTGCGCGGCTCGCGGATGCGCCGTTCATCAAGGTAGAAGCCACCAAATTCACCGAAGTCGGGTATGTGGGCAAGGATGTGGATGCCATCATCCGTGACCTCGCCGACATTGCGGTCAAGCAAACCCGCGTGGCCGAGATGAAGAAGGTGCGTACCCGCGCTGAGGACGCTGCTGAAGACCGGGTGCTGGACATCCTGATTCCGCCGCCTCGCGGCGAATTTGGTGTGGTTACCGGCGAGCAGGGCACGGAGAGCACGGCGCGCCAGACGTTCCGGAAAAAATTGCGGGAAGGCCAGCTTGCCGATCGCGAAATTGAAATTGACGTGGCGCAGTCAGCCCCGCAACTTGAAATCATGGGCCCGGCGGGCATGGAGGAAATGACCGAGCAACTGCGCGGCATGTTTGGCCAGATGGGGCAACAAAAACGCCAGACACGCAAGCTCAAAATCGCAGAAGCCTTGAAGCTTCTGGTGGAGGACGAGGCTGGCAAACTGGTCAACGAAGAAGAAATCAAGACGCAAGCCTTGCACATGCTGGAGCAGAACGGCATTGTGTTCATCGACGAAATTGACAAGGTGACCTCCCGCAGCGAAGGCAGCGGTGCCGAGGTGTCACGCCAGGGGGTACAGCGCGATTTGTTGCCGCTGGTTGAGGGCACAACCGTGTCCACCAAGTACGGTATGGTCAAGACCGACCACATATTGTTCATCGCCTCCGGTGCCTTTCACCTGAGCAAGCCCAGCGACCTGATTCCCGAGTTGCAAGGCCGGTTCCCGATTCGCGTCGAGTTGCAATCCCTGTCGGTGCAAGACTTCGTGGCCATCCTGACGCAAACCCATGCTTCGTTGGTCAAGCAGTACCAGGCCTTGCTGGCCACTGAGAATGTCACGATCGAGTTTCAGGAAGCCGGCATCACCCGCCTGGCCCACATTGCGTTTGACGTGAATGAACGCACTGAAAATATCGGCGCCCGACGGCTCTCAACCGTCATGGAGCGCTTGCTGGACGAGGTGAGCTTCGAGGCCGCCAGTCTGGATGGGCAGACCATTCAAATTGACGCGGCCTATGTGGATGCGCGCCTGGGTGAACTGAGCCGCGACGAAGATCTGTCTCGTTACATCTTGTAATGGTTTGACGGTGTGATGCGGGAGGCTTCACGCATCACTTTCACAACGTGCGCTAAGTGCTTAATTTAGAACGATTTTGTGCTTTTTTGGTCTCATGAATCACTCCTAAGTCCTTGATTTCATTGAAAAAAATTGTTGCAGGCCTGCTTGCAGGGATCTGTTTTGCTGGTACAGTGCAAAAAAGTGCAATTAAGTGGTGAAAAGTGTCTTTGCACTTCCATTTATCTGCAAATCGATCAAAAGAGGGTGCACTGTCGTGTTTCAAGGGGCCTCGTCATTGAGTCTGGATACCAAGGGTCGGCTGTCTGTGCCGACCCGGCATCGTGACGTCTTGACGGCCACCGCCTCTGGCCAGCTCACCATCACCAAGCACCCGCATGGCTGTTTGATGGTGTTTCCCCGCCCCGAGTGGGAGAAGTTTCGTGAACGCATTGCCGCCCTGCCCATGTCGGCCCAATGGTGGAAGCGCATTTTTCTGGGCAATGCGATGGACGTGGAGATGGATGGCACCGGCCGTGTACTCGTTTCGCCTGAACTGCGCGAGGCGGCAGGCATTGCGAAAGACACCATGCTGTTGGGAATGGGAAACCACTTCGAACTCTGGGACAAGGCAACCTACGACGCGCAGGAAGCCAAGGCGATGCAGGGTGAAATGCCCGACGTCTTCAAGGACTTTTCTTTCTGAAGGCGGTCGGTGAATACCTCCTTGACACACACCACCGTGTTGTTGAACGAAGCAGTCGATGCTCTTTTTGACAATCCGGACGCGCAAGCGGGCGACTCAGAGGCCAGTCGGCACAGCTATGTCGACGCCACTTTCGGTCGAGGTGGCCACAGCCGCCTGATTCTTTCCCGGTTGGCGCCGGAAGGTCGACTCATTGCTTTTGACAAGGACCTTGATGCGCTGGCTGAAGCCGCCACCATCGAAGATCCGCGATTTTCCATTCGGCACCAGGGGTTTCGTCATCTGGGTGAATTGCCCAAGGCGAGTGCCGCCGGTGTGCTGCTGGATTTGGGCATCAGTTCGCCGCAAATTGACAATCCGGAGCGGGGATTCAGTTTCCGTTTTGAAGGTCCGCTGGACATGCGCATGGACACCACGCGTGGCGAGAGCGTGGCGCAGTGGCTGGCAACAGCAGAAACAACTCAAATTGCGGAGGTGATACGTGACTATGGCGAAGAACGGTTTGCTGGGCCCATTGCAAAGGCGATTGTTGCTCGCCGACAGGAACGGGGCATCATTTCAACCACCACCGAGCTGGCCCAGCTCGTGGCTGACACGGTCAAAACTCGCGAGTCGGGCCAGAATCCTGCAACGCGCACATTTCAGGCTTTTCGGATTTTCATCAACGCCGAGCTTGAAGAGCTGCAACAGGCGCTAGAAGCCAGTCTGGAGGTGCTGCAGCCCGGTGGACGTCTGGTGGTCATCAGCTTTCATTCGCTGGAGGACCGCATCGTCAAGCAGTTCATCGCCAAGCACTCGCGTGATGCGTATGACCGCCGTGACCCGTTTGCGGCACCCAAGGTGATGCAGTTCAAGGCACTTGACCGCGTGAAGCCGGGCGCTGCAGAAGTGGCCGCAAATCCCCGCTCGCGCAGCGCGATCATGCGTGTGGCACAACGAACGTCAGCATGATCCGGCTCAACCTTGTCCTGTTGCTGGCGGTACTTGCCAGTGCGTTGTACTTGGTGAATGTGCAGTATGAGTCACGCCGCCTGTTTTCCAATCTGGACAAGGCGCGTTCGGAGTCTCGAAAGATCGAGGCGGAAAACGAGCGTCTTCAGGTCGAGAAGCGGGCCCAGGCAACGCCACTTCGCGTAGAGAAAATTGCCAAAGAGAAGCTTCAGATGCGCTCGGTGACGCCCGCCATCACCGACTATGTGACCTACCGCGCCGAGGCCCCGGTGGTGACGGGGTCGGGTGACGACGCTTTGCCGGCGACTGGCCCGGTGGTGGCAGGGCGGGTGCAATGAGCCGCAGTATTGCCTACACCTCCAGCCCCTTGCTGGCCAGCAGGACGCCGGTCTGGCGCAGCAAGTTTATTGTGGCGGCCATTGCGCTTGGATTCGTGGGCCTGGCGGCGCGGGCTGCTTATATCCAGGTGATTGCGAATGACTTTTTTCAGAAGCAGGGCGCTGTTCGTTTCACGCGTACGCTGGAGTTGCCTTCCAATCGCGGGCGCATTCTGGACCGCAATGGGCTGATCCTGGCCTCCAGCGTGCCGGCGCCCAGTATCTGGGCGATTCCTGAGGACATCGAGGGCAGTCCGACCCAGCTCAAGCAATTGGCCAAGTTGCTTGAAATGCCGCTTCCCGATCTGAACAAGCGCTTGCAGGACGAAGACAAGAGTTTTGTCTGGCTCAAGCGCCAGGTCGATGAGTCGGTGGCCAAAGAGGTCATGGCGCTGGGCGTCAAAGGCGTCTACCAGCGCAAGGAGTACAAACGGCAATATCCCGAAGGAGAAGCTGCGGCGCACGTTGTCGGTTTCACCAATGTCGAAGACAAGGGTCAAGAGGGGATCGAGTTGGCGTTCAACAAAGATTTGGCGGGTCACAATGGTTCTCGCCGGGTCATCAAGGACCGCATGGGGCGCGTGGTGGAAGATATTGGTGAGCAGATTGCACCGGTAGATGGTCGCGATATTCAGCTCAGCGTAGACAGCAAGGTGCAATTCTTCGCTTACCAGAAGCTGCGTGACGCGGTGTTGCTGCACAAGGCCAAGGCCGGAAGTGTAGTTGTGCTGGACGCTGTGACCGGCGAAGTGCTGGCCTTGGCCAACTACCCCAGCTATTCACCCAGCAAACGCCAGAACCTGAGCGGTGCACAGTTGCGCAACCGTGCGCTGACCGATACTTTTGAGCCAGGATCGGTGATGAAACCCTTCACGATCGGGTTGGCTCTGGAGACGGGCCGTGTTAAACCCCTGTCCCTGATTGACACAGGCGCTGGTCGTTACACATTGACAGGTTCAACCATCACCGATTCGCATGCAAACGGGTTGTTGACGGTGGAAGGGGTGATTCAAAAGTCCAGCAATATCGGCACGACCAAGATTGCGATGCAAATGCAGCCGCGCGAGATGTGGGAGCTTTTCTCGCAAGCGGGCTTTGGACAGAAGCCCCAGATCAGCTTCCCCGGTGCGGTGTCCGGGCGCTTGCGTCCCTACAAAACCTGGCGTCCCATTGAGCAGGCAACCATGTCGTACGGTTACGGCCTGTCGGCCTCACTCTTTCAGATGGCTCGTTCATACACCGTTTTTTCCAACGACGGGAAGATCATTCCAGCCACGATGCTCAAAAGCAGCGAGCCGGCTGTCGGTGTGACGGTACTCTCGGAGCGAACCGCCCAGCAGGTGCGAAAAATGTTGCAAATGGCAGCAGGCCCCGGCGGTACCGGTCAGAAGGCGCAAACCATTGGTTATTCCGTAGGCGGTAAATCAGGGACTGCCTACAAGCAGGTGGGCAAAGGGTATGGCACGGACAAGAATCGCAAATACCGGGGTTGGTTTGTTGGCATGGCGCCCATCGATGCACCGCGCATCATCATCGGGGTCATGCTCGATGAACCCAGCGCCGGTCAGTACTTTGGCGGTGTCGTTGCTGCGCCCGTGTTCAGCGAAGTGGCTCAGCAAACCCTGCGCATGATGGGGGTGCAGCCTGACATGGCTGTTGTTCCGCAAATTGTGGCCCAAGCGGAAGAGGAGAGCCTGTGATGCTGGAGTTCTTCACGCCGGAAGAGGCAGCCAACTGGTTGCGTAGTCGCGTGAGCGGCAGCGTGCAAACCGACAGCCGCCAGGTGCGCCCGGGTGACGGCTTTATTGCCTGGCCGGGCGCCGCCACGGATGCGCGCCATCACGTGGCGTCGGCCCTGGCGAGTGGTGCGAACGCCTGTCTGGTGGAAATGGCGGGCGTTGCGTCTTTCAACTTCCAGGGCGACAAGGTCGCAGCGTACCGTCAGCTCAAGGCGGCCAGCGGGCCGATTGCTGCCAGTTATTTCGACCACCCCACACGGCAGATGGATATCTTCGCCATCACCGGGACCAATGGCAAAACATCCACTGCCTGGTGGTTGGCGCAGGCGCTATCAAATTTGAAGCAGGTTGCGCCCATTGAGTGCGGCCTGGTGGGTACTTTGGGTATTGGTCGACCGCCAGCGCTGGATGGCTCGCCTGTTGCGGGTGGCATTGTGACGACCGGCATGACCACGCCTGATCCGGTGTTGTTGCAGCAGAATTTTCGGCATTTTATTGAGGTGGGCGTCAAGGCTTGCGCCATCGAGGCATCCTCAATTGGTATTGAGGAAAACCGTCTGGATGGCACTTGCATTCGTACCGCGGTGTTCACCAATTTCACGCAGGACCATTTGGACTATCACGGCACGATGGACGGCTACTGGAAGTCCAAGGCCCGGTTGTTTCAGTGGCCCGGCCTGCTGTCGGCGGTGATCAATATTGACGACGCGCAAGGCGTCGCGCTGGCGCTTGAACTGGATGGCAGCGCGCTTGACCTGTGGACCGTGTCGTGCGTTTCCCCCGCCCGTCTGCGTGCCGCAGACATCAGTTATGACGCACGTGGGTTGAGCTTTGTCGCGATCGAGCGTGGCCCCAAGGGCGACGAGCGCCACGTGCTGAACACCCGGATGATCGGGACCTACAACGTTTCCAACCTGCTGTGCGTCATGGCCAGCATGCGTTCTATTGGGGTGCCGCTGGGCGCTGTGATTGAGGCCTGCGGCGACCTCTCGCCCGTTCCTGGTCGCATGGAGTGTGTTGGCGGGCCAGGCCAGCCGCTGGCCGCGGTGGACTACGCGCACACGCCCGACGCCTTGGGCAAGGCTTTGCTCGCGCTGCGTTCGCTGGCTGATCAGCGCGGCGGCCAACTCTGGTGTGTCTTTGGTTGCGGGGGTGACCGTGATGCCGTTAAACGTCCACTCATGGGCGCTATGGCGGGCTGTAACGCTGACCATGTGGTGGTGACCAGTGACAACCCCCGTAGCGAAAAACCCCAAGCCATCATCAGCCAGATTTTGCTGGGCCTGACGGGCCATGCCCCTGTGACCGTTGAACCTGACCGTGCGCTGGCCATTGCGCAGACGATGGCGCTCGCGGCCGCCAATGACGTGGTGTTGATTGCGGGCAAAGGTCACGAAGATTATCAGGAGGTGGCCGGCCAGCGTTTGCCGTTCTCGGATCTGGCGCAGGTGCGCCTGGCCTTGAATGACTGGACCGCTCCCACCCAGGCGCCAGGGAGCCAAGATGAATGAAATGATGACCTTGCAGCAATGCCTGCCGTGGCTGGCCGCCGCACAACGGGTGGGCGACGGTGCGACTGCTTTCAGCCGCGTTCATACCGACACGCGTACCCTGGCACCCGGCGACCTGTTTGTGGCGCTGCGGGGTGAGCGCTTCAATGCCAATGATTTTCTGGCTGAAGCCAAAGCCAAGGGCGCCGTGGCCGCCCTGTGCCAGGACGATACCCGGGGCGAGGTTCAGGCGCTGCTGCACGCCGCTGGGTTGCCCGGTCTGGTCGTGCCCGATGCCAAGCTGGCGCTGGCGGAGCTGGCGACTCACTGGCGGGCGCAATTTGCCTTGCCACTGATCGCCGTGACCGGCAGCAATGGCAAGACCACGGTCACGCAGATGATCGCCGCCATCCTGCGCGCGTACAAACCGCAGGCATTTCTGGCGACACAGGGCAACCTCAACAACGAGATTGGCGTGCCGCTCACCGTGCTGGGTCTACGCCGCCATCACGAAATTGCCGTGGTGGAGCTGGGCATGAACCACCCCGGCGAAATTACCGTACTGGCCGCCATTGCCCAGCCCGCGGTGGCCCTGGTCAACAATGCACAGCGCGAGCACCTTGAATTCATGTCCACGGTCGAAGCCGTCGCCGAGGAAAACGGCTCGGTGATCGATGCGCTGGCCCATAACGGTGTCGCGGTGTTCCCGTCGGATGATCTCTACAGCCGTGTTTGGGCAGCGAAGGCCGGTCAGCGTGCGACGCTCCAGTTTTGCGTGTCGGACGATGTGGCCAGCCCCGCAGAGGTTCGATGCACGGCGGCCCTGTGGGCAGGCGACGCCTGGCAGGTGAGCGCCACGACGCCTGCGGGCCCGTTGAGTTATGCCTTGCACATTGCGGGCCTGCACAACGTCAAAAATTCGCTGGCAGCCATCGCTTGTACCTTGGCGGCAGGTGTGCCGCTGGCGCAAATCGCGCAGGGTCTCGCCGCGTTTGAACCGGTCAAAGGCCGCTCCCGCGCGCTGGTGGTCGAACACGCTGGCCGCCCCATCACCCTGGTGGATGACACCTACAACGCCAACCCTGATTCCGTGCGTGCCGCCATGGAAGTGCTGGCCGCGCTCCCCGGTCCCCGCCTGCTGGTGTTGGGAGACATGGGCGAGGTGGGTGATCAGGGTCCCCAGTTTCACGCAGAGGCCGGTCAACTGGCGCGTGAGCTGGGTATTGAAACCTTGTTTACGCTGGGTGATCTGTCGTCGGCTGCGGTCAGCAGCTTTGGTGCAGGTCAGCATTTTGCAGACATGGAGTCGATTCAAGCGGCCACGCTGGCGGCCTTGCCCATGCTGAGCAGCGTGCTGGTCAAGGGGTCGCGTTTCATGAAGATGGAGCGGGTGGTACTTGCCATCACGGCCCATGCACAACAACAAAAGGAAAAAGCCCATGTGGCCTGATATGTCTTGCCGGAGCATGCAATGCTTCTAATTCTTGCCCAGTGGCTGCAGTCGTTGTCGCCTGAACTCGGGTTTCTGCGGGTCTTCCAGTACCTGACGTTTCGCGCCGTCATGGCGGCGCTGACCGCGCTCTTGATGGGGCTGGCTGCTGGGCCGTACGTCATTCGTCGTCTCGCTGAATTGAAGATCGGTCAGCCCATTCGGGGCTACGGCATGGAGTCCCACCTGAGCAAAAGTGGCACGCCCACCATGGGGGGCGTGCTGATCCTGCTGTGCATCACGGTCTCCACGTTGTTGTGGTTTGACCTGAGCAACCGCTTTGTCTGGATCGTGTTGCTGGTGACGCTGGGCTTTGGCGCCATCGGCTGGACTGATGACTGGCGCAAAGTGGTCAACAAAGATCCCGAAGGCATGCGCTCCGGTGAAAAGTACCTCTGGCAATCGGTCATCGGCCTGGTCGCCGCTTTGTACCTAGTGTTCAGCATCTCGGAGAGTTCCAACATGCGGGTGCTGGAGCTGTTTTTCAAATGGGTGCAGTCGGGTTTTGACTTGAACCTGCCGCCCAAAGCCGGTTTGATGGTGCCGTTCTTTAAGGAAATCAGTTATCCCCTGGGTGTGTTTGGCTTTGTCGTCCTCACCTACCTGGTGATCGTGGGCTCCAGTAATGCGGTGAACCTCACCGACGGTCTGGATGGCCTGGCCATCATGCCGGTGGTGCTGGTGGGTTCGTGCCTGGGTTTGTTTGCCTACGTGACCGGCAGCTCGGTCTATGCCCGCTATCTCTTTCTGCCTCACATTCCCGGTGCGGGTGAGTTGCTGATTTTCTGCGCAGCCATGGCGGGCGCGGGTCTGGCGTTTTTGTGGTTCAACACCCACCCGGCGCAGGTCTTCATGGGCGATGTCGGGGCGCTTGCCCTGGGCGCGGCCCTGGGCACCGTGGCGGTCATCGTGCGCCAGGAAATTGTGCTGTCGATCATGGGCGGTATTTTTGTGGTGGAGGCCTTGTCCGTCATGTTGCAGGTCACCTACTTCAAATACACCAAGAAGAAGTTTGGCCAGGGCCGTCGCGTGCTGAAGATGGCGCCACTGCACCACCATTTTGAGAAAAGCGGCTGGAAAGAAACCCAGGTCGTGGTTCGTTTCTGGATCATCACCATGTTGCTGTGCCTGGTGGGCTTGTCGACTTTGAAGCTGAGGTAATTGTGGATTACCTGAAAGACCAACACGTTCTCATTCTGGGCCTTGGTGCGTCCGGTCTGGCCATGGCGCGTTGGTGCGCGCGTTGCGGCGCGCAGGTGACGGTGGCGGACACCCGAACTGCCCCGCCTCAACTGGTCGCGCTGCAGCGCGACGTTCCGGCGGCCCGTTTTGTGGGCGGGCCGTTTGCTGCCGCACTGGTGGAAGGCAGTGACATTCGGGCTGTGTTCAAGAGTCCGGGTTTGGCGCCTGCGGAAGTTGCTATTGTTTTAATAGCTGCTAGCGCAATGGATATATGGGCTACAGGCGAATTAGGCTTATTTTCTGAAGCCCTGGAGAAATTGAAGACCACGGCGGCGTACCTGCCCAAGGTCCTCGCCATCACGGGCACCAATGGCAAGACCACGGTGACCTCACTCACGGGTCAACTGGTCAGCCGCGCGGGCAAAACAGTGGCGGTGGCGGGCAACATCGGCCCCACTTTGCTGGACACCTTATCCGCGCACATCGACGCCAACACGCTGCCCGAAGTCTGGGTGATTGAACTGTCGAGTTTCCAGCTTGATGGCGAAAAAACGTTTGAACCCACGGCCGGTACGGTATTGAATATGTCGCAGGACCACCTGGACTGGCACGGCAACATGGCGCAATACGCCTCTGCCAAGACCCACGTCTTTGGCCAGCAGGGCCTGATGATTCTCAACCGCGAAGACCCGCTGGTGATGGCGATGCTGCCTGAGCCTGCGCGGGTCAAGTTGCAGCGCCCTCAGGTTCGTGCCCATGTCACCTTCGGTGGCGACATGCCCCGGCGCCCGGGTGACTTTGGCATTGAGCAGGTCAACGGCATGGTCTGGCTGGTGCGGGCACTTGAAGCGGATGAGACCCGGCGCAAGCGCCATGAAGCACAGGAAGAAATCCACATCCAGCGTCTGATGCCGGCGGATGCCCTGCGCATCCGGGGTCGGCATAACGCCGTCAATGCGTTGGCAGCCCTGGCGCTCGCCTCGGCGGCGGACTGCGCCTTGGGGCCCATGCTCTATGGTCTGCGTGAATACCGGGGCGAACCACACCGCGTGGAGCCGATTGGCATCTTCAATGAAGTGGAATTTTTTGACGACAGCAAGGGCACCAATGTGGGCGCCACGGTCGCCGCACTTTGCGGTCTGGGTGCGGACCGCAAGGTCATTGTCATCCTGGGGGGCGAAGGCAAGGGGCAGGACTTCGCGCCGCTGGCTGAACCGGTGTCCCGCTATGCCCGCGCGGCGGTGTTGATCGGGCGCGATGCGCCGCTGATTCGTGCCGCGCTTGAGGCGACGGGTGTCACGCTGGTGGAGGCTGAATCCATGGCGCAGGCCGTGGTGCAGGCCAACCGCCTGGCCCACGCAGGGGATGCGGTGCTGATGTCGCCCGCCTGCGCGAGCTTTGACATGTTCGACAACTATGAACACCGCGCGCGTGTTTTCATCGAGGCGGTTGGCGAAATCGCCAGTGCCGCAGGCGTCCAGATGGAGGGCTCGCCGTGAGCTCATTGGGCACCCTGTTCACCGGCTGGTTTGGCAACCGTGCCACGCCTGCGGGTGATGTGCTGCCGGTGCGTCTGGGTGCGACCCGGCGCGCAGCCACTGGCAGCGCCCCCACGCGTGAAGTGGGCTTTGACCAGGCCCTGGTCTGGGTCACCGTCGCGCTGTTGGCCTGGGGGCTGGTGATGGTTTATTCGGCCTCGATCGCCATGCCGGAAAACCCCAGGTTCGCCAAATACACGCACACCTATTTTCTGAACCGCCATGTGATGTGGCTGGTCATGTCGTTTGTCGCTGCGCTCATCGCGTTTCAGATCCCGGTGGCAACCTGGGAGAAATCAGCGCGCTGGATTTTTGTGGCCTCACTGGTCATGCTGGCGGCGGTGTTGATTCCGCATGTTGGCAAGGTGGTCTATGGCGCACGCCGCTGGGTGTCCCTGGGGCCTTTGAGTTTCCAGCCCTCCGAGCTCGCCAAGTTTGCGGTGGTGTTGTATGCGGCGGATTACATGGTGCGCAAGATGGACGTCAAGGAGCGTTTCTTCCGCGCCGTGCTGCCGATGGGGGCGGCTGTCGCCGTGATCGGGGTGTTGCTGCTGGCCGAGCCCGACATGGGGGCCTTCATGGTGATTGCCGTGATTGCCATGGGTATCTTGTTTCTGGGCGGCGTCAACGCCCGCATGTTCTTTCTGATTGCCACTATTTTGGTGGTGGCCTTCAGCTTGATCATCGCTTCCAGTGAATGGCGCCGCGAACGCATTTTTGCCTACCTCGATCCCTGGAGCGAGAAGAATGCATTGGCCAAAGGCTACCAGCTCACCCACTCCCTGATCGCCATCGGGCGCGGTGAGATTTTTGGCGTGGGGCTCGGTGGCAGCGTTGAAAAACTGCACTGGTTGCCCGAGGCGCACACCGACTTTTTGTTGGCCGTGATTGGCGAGGAGTTCGGTCTGATCGGCGTTCTGTGCGTCATCGGCCTGTTCCTCTGGCTGACCCGCCGCATGATGCACATCGGCCGCCAGGCCATCGCGCTGGACCGGGTGTTTGCCGGTCTGGTGTCGCAAGGGGTGGGCATCTGGATGGGTTTTCAGGCCTTCATCAACATGGGCGTGAATCTGGGTGCCTTGCCCACCAAAGGCCTGACTTTGCCGCTGATGAGTTATGGCGGCTCGGCCATTATTGTCAATTTGGTGGCGATTGCCGTGGTGCTGCGCATCGATTCCGAGAACCGGCAACTCATGCATGGAGGCCGCGTATGAGCGCCCACGCACGGCAACGCTGCGCGCTGGTCATGGCCGGTGGCACGGGCGGCCATATTTTCCCGGGCTTGGCCGTGGCGCAGGCTTTGCGTGAGGCCGGTTGGCGTGTGCACTGGCTGGGCGGCACGGGCACCTCAGAGCAGCCGAGCATGGAAAGCCGTCTGGTGCCACCCCAGGGTTTTGTCTTTGAGGCGCTTGATTTTTCAGGCGTGCGCGGCAAGGGCTTGGCGACCGTGGTCAAACTGCCCTTGCGCCTGTTGCGCGCCTGCTGGCAAAGCCTTCAGGTGCTGCGCCGCGTCAAGCCTGACGTGGTGGTCGGGTTGGGCGGCTACATCACGTTCCCGGCCGGGATGATGAGTGCCCTGACCGGCACGCCGCTGGTGTTGCATGAACAGAACTCAGTCGCCGGCATGGCCAACAAGGTGTTGTCCAGCGTGGCAAAACGCGTGTTCACCGCCTTCCCGTCGGTGATCAAAAAAGGCGTCTGGGTGGGGAACCCCTTGCGTCCGGTCTTCATCGGCGGCGCTGATCCGGCGACCCGGTTTGCCGGCCGAACAGGCCCCTTGCGTTTGTTGGTGGTGGGTGGCAGCCTGGGTGCCCGGGCCCTGAATGACATCGTGCCCCAGGCCCTGGCGCGCATCCCCATGAATGAGCGGCCGGTGGTGATTCACCAAAGCGGTGCCAAGCAGATTGACGAGTTGCGTGCCAACTACGCCGCCGCCGGTGTACAGGCGCAACTCACACCGTTTATTGACGACACCGCACAAGCCTTTGCCGACGCTGACCTGGTGATCTGCCGTGCTGGTGCCAGCACCGTGACCGAACTGGCGGCAATAGGTGCCGCAGCCCTGTTTGTGCCCTTCCCCTTTGCGGTGGACGATCACCAGACCACCAACGCCCGGTTCCTGGTGGCGCAGGGGGCTGGCTGGCTGGTTGACCAAAAAGACATGAGTCCCCAGTGGTTGGCCGAAATGCTACAAAAAACAGAGCGTCCCGCGCTGCTTGCATGCGCGCTACGGGCCAAAACACTTGAAAAAACTGATGCGACCACAAAAATCGTGGCCGCTTGCGAGGAGTTAGCTGCATGAAACATGCTGTTCGTCATATTCATTTCGTCGGCGTCGGTGGCGTTGGCATGTCCGGCATCGCTGAAGTGTTGCTCAACCTGGGTTACACCATTTCAGGCTCGGACCTGAGCGAGAGCGCCACCTTGAAGCGCCTGGCCAACCTGGGCATCAAGACCTATGTGGGGCACGCCGCGGCCAATGTGGACGGGGCCGACGCCGTGGTCACCTCCACCGCCGTGCAGTCCGACAACCCTGAAGTCCTCATTGCCCGCGAGAGGCACATCCCCGTGGTGCCACGCGCGCTGATGCTGGCTGAGTTGATGCGCCTTAAGCAAGGCATCGCCATTGCCGGGACCCACGGCAAGACCACCACCACCAGCCTGGTGGCCAGCGTGCTGGCTGAGGCCGGTCTGGACCCCACCTTTGTGATCGGCGGCCGTCTGAACAGCGCCGGTGCCAACGCGCGGTTGGGGCAGGGGGACTACATCGTGGTCGAGGCCGACGAGTCGGACGCCTCCTTCCTGAACCTGCTGCCTGTGATGGCCGTGGTGACCAACATTGATGCCGACCACATGGAAACCTACGGGCACGACTTTGGCCGTCTCAAAGGTGCGTTCGTTGATTTTCTGCACCGCATGCCTTTTTACGGCACTGCCATTTTGTGCACGGACGATCCTGCGGTGCTCGACATCGTGCCGCAAGTCACGTGCCCGATCACCAGCTACGGCTTCAATGAAGGTGCCGAGGTGCGCGCGGTGGACGTGGTGGCCATGGACGGCCAGATGAAGTTCACGGTGCAGCGCCGCAACGGCGTCGTGCTGCCGGACCTGCCGATCGTGCTGAACCTGCCAGGTCATCACAACGTGCTCAATGCGCTGGCGGCCATTGCCGTGGCGGTGGAGTTGAATGTGGATGACGCTGCCGTGCAGCGTGCGTTGGCCAGCTTCAAGGGCGTGGGCCGTCGCTTCCAGCGTTATGGCGAAGTCGTGGCACGCGATGGCGGCACCTTCACGCTGGTGGACGACTACGGTCACCACCCGGTTGAAATGGCGGCCACCCTGTCGGCGGCGCGCGGGGCGTTTCCAGGTCGTCGGCTGGTGCTCGCGTTCCAGCCACATCGTTACACCCGCACCCGTGACTGCTTCGAAGACTTCGTGAAGATCATCGGTCAGGCCGATGCGGTCTTGCTGGCCGAGGTGTATGCCGCAGGCGAGGCGTCGATTGTGGCGGCCGACGGCCGCAGCCTGGCGCGGGCCTTGCGGGTGGCCGGGCGGATTGAGCCGGTGTTTGTCGGCGACATCGCTGACATGCCGCAAACGATTGCCGACAACGCCCGTGCGGGCGATGTGGTGCTGTGCATGGGCGCCGGCTCCATTGGTGCTGTAGCCGCAAAAGTCGTTGATTTGCTACAAAATTCAGAGCATAAAATACAGGAAATATGAGGGCTATGAGTCAATTGAATACAAATCTTGGCAAGGTGGCAGTCCTCATGGGTGGGGCGTCGGCCGAGCGCGAAGTGTCGCTGATGTCCGGGCAGGGCGTGCTGCAAGCTTTGACCTCGCAAGGGGTGGATGCGCACGCCTTTGATCCCGCACAGCGCAACCTGACCGATCTGAAGGCCGAGGGCTTTTCGCGTTGTTTTATTGCCTTGCATGGCCGCTTTGGCGAAGACGGCACCGTGCAAGGGGCGCTGGAGTTGCTGGGCATTCCGTACACCGGCTCCGGTGTGATGGCCTCCAGCATGGCGATTGACAAAGTCATGACCAAACGCATCTGGCGCGCGGAAGGTCTGCCCACCCCCGCCTGGTTGCGTGTGGACAGCGCGGCAGCGACCGAGCAGGCTTTTGCCGAACTGGGCAGCCCCATGATTGTGAAGCCCGCACGCGAAGGCTCCACCATCGGGCTGACCAAGGTGACGACACTGGACCAGTGTGCGGCGGCCTATGCGCTGTCGGCCCAGCATGACGCCGAGGTGCTGTGTGAGCAGTTCATCAGCGGTGACGAGGTGACCATTCCGGTGTTGGGTACCGGCACCGCGGCCCGCGCACTGCCTGTGATTCGCATCGTGGCCCCCGACGGCAACTACGACTACCAGAACAAGTATTTCACCGACACCACGCAGTACCTGGTGCCCTGCGGTCTGCCCGAGGGCGAAGAGGCCCATATTCAGCAACTGGTGCTCAAGGCCTATCAGGTGTCGTGTTGCCGTGGTTGGGCCCGTGCCGATGTGATGATTGATGCACGCACCCGCAAGCCCTACCTGCTGGAGATCAACACCTCCCCCGGCATGACGGGTCATTCGCTGGTGCCCATGTCGGCGAAGGCGGCCGGCATCAGTTACCCGGACCTGTGTGTGCAGGTGCTGGCGCAGGCGACGCTGGACTATGCCAAGGCTGTTGCATGACAAAAAATCTGCCCCTGCCCTTTGACGTGAAGCTGATGAACATGACGGCGTCCGTCCTGTTTCTGGCGTTTGCGTTGTTGGTCGTGGGCGCAGTGGCCGGTTGGGTCTGGCGTCACCCCCTGTTTGCCATTCACGGCATTGCCGTGACCGGCGAGGTGACGCACAACAACGCCATGACCTTGCGGGCCAACGTGGCGCCCAAGCTCAGCGGTACGTTTTTCACCATGGACCTGGGCAATGCCCGGGTCGCGTTTGAGTCCTTGCCCTGGGTGCGCAAGGCTGTTGTACGCCGCGAATTCCCGAACCGGCTCAAGGTGCTGCTGCAGGAGCACAAGGCGGCCGCCTACTGGGGTGTTGAGGGGGAGTCCCGCATGGTCAACAGCTTTGGTGAAGTGTTTGAAGCCAATGTGGGCGAAGTCGACCGCGAAGACCTGCCGCGCCTGAGTGGCCCCGAAGGTCAGGCCGAGCAGGTGCTGGCGATGTACCAGACCTTGCAGTCCCAGTTTGAGGCGGTGGACTTCGGGCTGGAGCAGCTGGAACTGACGAACCATGGTGGATGGCGTGTGCGTCTTGACACCGGCGCGGTGCTCGAACTCGGCGGCGGCTCGGTGGCTGACGTACAGGCCCGCACGGAAAGATTTTTGCGCACGCTGACCCAGGTCACCGCCCGCTATGCGCGCAAGCTCGATGCCCTGGAGACGGCAGATTTGCGGCATGAGAACGGTTATGCCATCCGGTTGCGTGGCGTCACGACGCTGGTGGCGGAAGAGAAGAAAAAGTAGCAGACAGAACGACAGAAATAGCGGCAGTCGCGTTAACAGAATCAACAGGTGAACATATGGCGAAAGAATACAAAGATCTGGTCGTAGGGCTGGACATTGGCACCGCCAAGGTGATGGCGGTGGTGGCCGAGGTCATGCCCAATGGTGAACTCAAGCTCGCCGGGCTGGGCATCGCGCCCAGCAATGGACTCAAACGCGGCGTGGTGGTGAACATTGACGCCACCGTGCAAAGCATCCAGCAGGCCCTCAAGGAGGCCGAGTTGATGGCGGACTGCAAGATCACGCGGGTGTACACCGGCATCACCGGGAGCCACATTCGCGGCATTAATTCCAGCGGCATGGTGGCTATCAAGGACCGCGAAGTCACGGCCGCCGACGTGGCCCGCGTGGTGGAGACCGCCAAGGCCATCAACATCTCGACCGACCAGCGCCTGCTGCTGGTGGAGCCGCAGGAATTCATCATTGACGGGCAGGACGTGAAAGAGCCCATTGGCATGAGCGGCATTCGCCTGGAGGCCAAGGTGCACATCGTGACCGGTGCACAAAGCGCGGCCGAAAACATCATCAAATGCGTGCGTCGCTGCGGTCTGGAAGTCGAGCAGCTCATGCTCAACCCGCTGGCCAGCAGCCTGTCGGTGCTGACAGAAGACGAGCGCGAACTGGGCGTGGCGCTGGTGGACATTGGCGCGGGTACCACCGACGTGGCAATCTTCACCAATGGGGCCATTCGTCACACGGCCGTGATTCCGATTGCGGGTGACCTCATCACCAGCGACATTGCCATGGCCTTGCGCACGCCCACCAAGGACGCCGAAGACATCAAGGTTGAAAGCGGTTACGCCAAACAGATGCTGGCCGACCCGGACGCGCAGGTGGAGGTGCCGGGGCTGGGCGACCGTGGCCCCCGCATGCTCAGCCGCCAGGCGCTGGCGGGTGTCATTGAGCCACGTGTGGAAGAAATTTTTTCACTCGTGCACCAGATCCTGCGTGAGTCCGGTTTTGAAGAAATGCTGTCCAGCGGCATTGTGCTCACGGGCGGCAGTTGCATCATGCCGGGCATGGTTGAGTTGGGCGAGGACATCTTCCTCAAGCCCGTGCGCCGCGGCATTCCCAAATACTCCAGCGCCCTGGCCGACATGGTGGCGCAGCCCCGCGCTGCCACGGTAATGGGCCTGCTGGAAGAAGCCCGCATGGCACGCCTGCGCGGCTTCAAGGTGGCACAAAAAAATGGGTCGATGAAAACCGCTTTTGGTCAGGTCAAAGACTGGTTTGTGGGGAATTTTTAACCATGCAAACAAAACTCTGGCTGGCCCGCGGCAGCCCCCACTGGCGATGGCGATGTACGGATCCCCCGGGGTGAAAGGCAACGCACACATGACCCCACCCAATTTAAAAAACTGTCAAACAATTGAAACCTCAGGAGTAACCAAAATGTCTATCGAAATGATTGAAGAAGAAGCTTTTAACCAAGGCACCCAGATCAAGGTCATCGGCGTCGGCGGTGGCGGTGGCAATGCCGTGGGCCACATGATCGGCTGCGGCGTGCAGGGCGTGGAATTCATCTGCGCCAACACCGATGCCCAGGCATTGAGCAGCAGCGATGCGCACCGCACCATCCAGCTGGGCACCAGTGGCCTGGGCGCGGGCAGCAAGCCCGACAAAGGCCGCGAAGCAGCAGAGCTGGCGGTGGACGACATCCGCGCCGCGATTGAAGGCGCCCACATGCTCTTCATCACCGCCGGCATGGGCGGTGGCACGGGCACTGGCGCCGCGCCGGTCATCGCCCGCGTGGCCCGCGAAATGGGGATCTTGACGGTGGGTGTGGTCACCAAGCCGTTTGAATTTGAAGGCGGTCGCCGCATGACCAACGCCGACAGCGGCCTGGCCGAGCTCGAATCCAATGTGGACTCGCTCATCGTGGTGCTCAACGAGAAGCTGCTCGATGTGCTCGGTGATGACGTCACGCAGGACGAAGCCTTTGCCCATGCCAATGACGTGTTGAAAAATGCAGTCGGCGGCATTGCAGAAATCATCAATGTGCCCGGCCACGTGAACGTCGACTTTGAAGACGTACGCACCGTCATGGGCGAGCCCGGCAAAGCCATGATGGGTACCGCCGTGGCGGCCGGTCCTGACCGTGCGCGCATTGCGGCGGAACAGGCTGTGGCTTGCCCGTTGCTCGAAGGCATCGACCTCTCGGGTGCCAAGGGAGTGCTGGTGTTGATCACCGCTGCCAAGGGCTCCCTGAAGCTGTCAGAGTCCAAGCTGGCCATGAACACCATTCGTGCCTACGCTTCGCCTGATGCCCACGTGATTTACGGTACAGCCTACGACGACAATCTCGGCGATGAAATCCGCGTGACCGTGGTCGCTACCGGTCTGAGCCGCATGGGTGCGCGTCGCACAGCGCCTCCGCTGCAAGTGCTGCGCACCGGCACCGACAACGTGCCTTTCCATGTGCCGACGATGAACTCTGGCGTGTCGGGCAGCATCTCCGGCGGCATGGCCCCCAACGGCCTGACCCAGCCTGATTACCAGTCGATGTCAACCCCCAGCGTCTGGCGCACCCGTGACCGCACCCAAGCGGCTGCCAAGGTGGACGCGCTGGCCTCCGGCGGCATGGATGACTTCGAAATCCCGGCCTTCCTGCGCAAACAGGCCGATTGAACCGAGATCAATGGCCTTTTACAATCGACGCGTGCTGCAACAACGTACTCTCAAATCCCTGACCCGCGCCGTCGGCGTCGGGCTGCACAGCGGCCAACGGGTGGAACTCACCCTGCGGCCTGCGCAGCCCGACACTGGCATCGTTTTCCGTCGGGTGGATTTGCCCGAGCCGGTGGACATTCCGATCTCGGCGCTGGCCGTGACCGATACGCGGCTGGCCTCCACGATTTCCGCCGGGGGCGCCAAGGTGCACACGGTCGAGCATCTGATGTCAGCCTGCGCCGGACTGGGCGTGGACAACATGTATGTGGACATCACCGCCGAAGAAGTGCCCATTCTGGATGGCTCGGCAGCGTCGTTTGTGTTTTTGCTGCAAAGCGCCGGGATTGAGCTTCAAAACGCGCCGCGCCGCTTCATCCGCCTGACCAAAATGGTGGAGGTGCGTGAGGGGGAGGGCGCGGCCGAGAAGTGGGCGCGTCTGGAGCCGTACCACGGTTACAAGCTGAGTTTCGAGATTGACTTTGACCACCCCGCGGTGGACGCCACCGGTCAACGCGTGGTGTTCGACATGAGCGCCGATTCTTATTCCAAAGACATCGCCCGTGCCCGCACTTTTGGTTTCACCAAAGACGTGGAGATGATGCGCGCCAACGGCCTCGCTTTGGGCGGCGGCCTGGACAACGCCATCGTCATGGACGACTACAAGGTGTTGAATTCAGAGGGGCTGCGTTATGACGACGAGTTCGTCAAACACAAAATCCTCGATGCCATGGGCGATCTGTATTTGATCGGCAAGCCTTTCCTGGCCAGCTACAGCGCTCGCCGCTCCGGCCACGCCATGAACAACCTGCTGCTGCGCGAGTTGCTCAAGCGCCCCGATGCCTGGGACGTGGTGACCTTTGAAGACGAAAAACTGGCCCCCAAAGGCTTTGCGCAACTCGCCAGAGCCTGGTAACTGGTACGGCCGACCGCGGCTAGCCACACCAGCCTGCGCTTCACTCAGGAGTCTTACCGTGCTGCTTTTTCGCTGGCTCATTCTGTTGCTGCTGCTGGGCGCCGTGGTGTCGTTCACCTTTTATGTGGCCACCGGGCAACCCCGGTTCAAGCAGTACGGCCTGCGCACCCTGAAGTGGGCGCTGATTGCCGGCTTCGGGTTTTTCGCCGTGCTGATTCTGGAGCGGGTGGCCTGAGGCCAGTTCTGAGGCTATCGCTTACCGGCTTCGTCCGGCCTTGTACTTGCCACTGCTTAAACCACCCAACCCGTCGGCCTGGGCCATGCGCGCCATGGCCGTGCCGGCATGGGCATGGGTGATGGCCAGACCCAGGGCATCGGCAGCGTCCGGGCCGGGCAGTCCAGGCAAGGCCAGCAGGCGGCGCACCATTTCCTGAATCTGGGTTTTGTCGGCCCGGCCATAACCCACTACGGCTTGCTTCATCTGCAGCGCGGTGTATTCGGCCACCGGCAAATCGTTTGACACCAGCGCCGTGATACAGGCGCCACGGGCCTGGCCGAGCAGCAACGTGGATTGCGGGTTGACGTTGACGAACACGATCTCGACCGAGGCCGCGTCGGGTTCGTACCGGGCGACCACCTCGCGAATGCCATCAAACAAAATTTTCAGCCGCGCGGGCAGTTGCCCCCGTTCAATGTTTTTGGTGGTGTTAATGGTGCCGCTGGCGACATAGGTCAGCGCCTGACCGTCGACATCAATCACGCCAAAGCCGGTGGTGCGCAGACCGGGGTCAATGCCGAGAATTCTCATGTGCTATTAAATTGATAGCTGCTTGCGCACTATTTACGGAGGCTAGAGGCCAAAATACCACTTAACCGAGTGGAAGAACACCGGCGCTGCAAAACACAGGGCATCGACCCGGTCCAGCAGTCCGCCCGCACCCGTGACCGCCGTGCCCTGGCCGCGCCAGATGGGAATGCCACGATCACGTTTGAGCGCCTTCATCACCAGATGCCCCATCGACCCGGCAGCGCAGGCAATGAAGGCCATGCCAAAAGCCTGGCCCGGCACAAAGGGCGTGATGCCCGCCAGCAGGGCGCCCAGAAGGCTGCCCACCGTCATGCCCACCCCCCAGCTGGGCCAATTGAAGCTTTGGCTGATGTTGGGCGCGGTCGGTGTCCGGCGCCAGCGCCGGGAGGCCAGATGCTGGCTGATCATGCTGGTTTGCACCACCAGCACCAGGAAGAAAACCAGAAAGGCGCTTTTGTTGTCGTGGCCTTTGAAATCCAGCAGCAGCAAGGCGGGCACGTGGCTCATGCCATAGATGCACACCATGATGCCCCATTGCAGCTTGGCGTTGCGTTCCAGAAAACGCTGTGGGTCATTGGCCAGTGCGCTGGTGACGGGAATCGCCAGAAACACATAGACCGGGATGAACACGGTGAACAGTTCAACGTGTTGCGTGCCCACCAGCCAGTACTGCAGCGGCAACACCACAAAGAAGGCCAGCACCAGGCTGCGGTGGTCACCCCGGCGGGTGGGCGAGAGGGTCATGAACTCCCGCAGCGCAAAAAATGACACCATGCCAAACAGCAGCAGCGCCACCCAGTCCCCCGCCAGCCAGCCAATCCAGAACACCAGCACCATCAGCCAGCTGGTCTTGAGCACGCCTTTGAAATTGCGCAGTTCACCATGCCACTGCGCCGAGGCGTCGCTATCGTCCTGCTCGCGCAGCGACAGCAGCACGGTGCCCACGCTGGCCAGCAGCAGGAGTCCAAAAACGATCAGGAACAGGGCGCCGACCTGTTGCGTGGCGGTGAGGTTTTTCAGCGTCTGGTACATGGCGTGGGTGTGGGCGGCTCAGACGTCCCGCAGCGCGATGACGGCGTTGCGTGCCCGGTCCAGAAAAGCGCGGCGTTCTTCGCCTTCCTGCAAGTGGATTGGCGCGCCGAAGGTGACCGAGCACAACACCGGAACAGGCACCACTTCGCCCTTGGGCATGACGCGTTGCACGTTGTTGATCCACGCCGGAATCAGCTCTATGGTGGGGAACTTGAACGCGAGGTTGTACAGCCCGGCCTTGAACGCTTGCGGCTCTTCGGCGTGGCCGCGTGTGCCTTCAGGGAACAGAATGATGGAGTCGCCGTGGCTCAAGGCCTCGAACAGCGGCTCCAGCGGGTCTTCGTCGGCGCTGCGGTCACGTGCCACGTAGATGACGTTGAACACGGCCGTGGTGAGCCAGCGTTTGAAGGGCGTTTTGGTCCAGTAGTCTTTGGCGGCAATGGCCCGGGTGCGGGCGCGCAACTCTTGGGGCAGCGCGGCCCAGATCATCACCAGATCAGCATGGCTTTGGTGGTTGGCGAAGTAAATGCGTTGCTCCGCCTTGGGCGGGCAGCCCCACCAGCGCGCCTGCGAGCCGGTCAGAAAACGGACCAGGCCCAGCAGAAAGTAACTCATCATCTTGGCAAGCATGAGGGTTCTCAGGGCAGTTCGGCATCGGCCATGCGCCGGGCAATCACGTTGGCGCGCCCGGCGATGTAGCTGGAGTTGGGCAATTTCTCAAAAAACTTGGGGCGCGGCAACATCACGGCCAGCCGGGCCGCCTCGATGCTGCTGAGTTTGGCGGCGGGTTTGTGAAAGTAGTGCTGGGCCGCCGCCTCGGCGCCAAACACACCGTCACCCCACTCCACGCTGTTGAGGTAAATTTCCAGAATGCGCTCCTTGTTCAGCAGCGCCTCAAGCAGCAGGGTCAGGACAAACTCCTGGCCCTTGCGCACGAAGGTGCGCTCGCCGGAGAGAAACAGGTTTTTGGCCAGCTGCTGTGTGATGGTGGAGCCACCAATGATCTTGGGCGGGCGCGCCGCCGGTTTGGGTTTGGCGCTGATCGTGGCAGCAGGCTTGATGGCCTGGGTTTTGGCGGCTTGGGCCTCGGCCTTGGCATTTTTTTGCCAGGCTTTTTCCAGCGCGTCCCAGTCCACACCATCGTGGTTGACAAAGCCATCGTCCTCGCTGGCAATCACGGCCAGCTTGAGTTTTTCGGAGATCTGGGCGTAGGGCATCCATTGCTGGCGCCAGTGGAGGGTTGGGCTGTCGGTGAGCACGCGCCAGGCCTCCGAGCGTTCAAAGGCGGTGGATTGCGGGTCGATGACCGCCATGGTTGCAATGCGGGCGACGAAGAAGAGTTGCAGCGCCAGAAAAGCGGCCACCAGCAAACCCAACCAGCGCAGAAAAGGTTTCATGGGTCAGTTGCCCGTGGCGCGGGTTTCCAGCGTCTCGTCGCGGGTGAACTTGAAGCGAGAGGGAAACACAATCTGGTCGGCCTGGCGGCGCATGGCCTCACTGAAGCGGCCAAACGGCGCGGCACTGCGCACAATGGCCTCGGCCCGCAGGTCCAGCGTGCGGTTGCCCGAGCTTTTGACAATCTCGGTTTGCAGCACGCGCCCGTCAAAGTTGATGGTCACCACCATGGTCAATTCGCCGTACAGCTTTTTGCCGCCCGCCTCGGGAAAGTTCTCCGTGCCCTTGCCTTCGATGCCGCGGCGCAGGCTGTCGTAGTACACGGCGTAGACCGCCTCACGCGTGGCCGGGCTGATGTAACGCCTTTTCGGGCGTTCATTTTCTTCATTGATGCGCTTCTCGATCTCGGCCAGGATCTTGATCAAACGGCGGCGTTTTTCTTCCCGGTCGAGCTGCTCCTGCGAGGGGCTGAGCTGCTTGGGGTCTGGCGGGGGCATGGCCGCCAGCATGTTCTTGACCTGGGCCAGCAGCAGGTTTTGCTGCTCCTGCATGTTGTGCAACTTGCGCTGGGCGGCCACCTCGGTGTCGTCCCCGACCTCGGAGACCAGTGCCGGAGGCAAGGGACTGGTGGCGCGTCCTTTGGCTGCGTCGCCACCGCCGGCCATCGACTTTTGCGCAATCGCCTTCGCCTTTTCAGGCCGTTCGGATGTGCTCGCATTGACCAGAATGACTTCCAGCGGAGAGTCTTCAAACACGCGGTTGAAAGCCTCGGGGTTCACCAGGCGCACCGTCAGCAAGACGGCGTGCACGGCAAGCGAGACGCCAAGCGCTATTTGAAGGGTGCTGAAAGACCGCAGGTTCACGGGGCAGGATTATCGCTGGCCGCAGGGGCCGTTTCGGTGTCGGTTTCGGTCATGTCCACGGCGATGGCGATCGGCCCGGCGGAGGTGTCGTCATCGTCCTCTGCGGCATCACTCTCGGGCGCGTCCGCGGCCTCGGGCAGCGCGTCCAGACGCTCCACCACGGTGCCGCTGATGTCGAGTGTGATTTCGTCAATGTCGCCCAGCTTGACCCGCACGCGCGCGCCGCGCGGCAAACCGCTGGCGCCCATCACGGGCAACACCAAGGGCAGGTCGTCGGCCCGCACCATGTTTTCCTTGAACACGGTGGCCGTGATCTCGGTCACGCTGTGTTGCTGCACGTATTTGAGCGTCCAGAAGCGCTCCATGCCACCCTGGAAGCCGTTGTACGCAAAGTAGGCCGAATCGAAGCTGGAGATGATCGAAAACAGCTCCGCATCCTTGGGCTTGAAGGGGGCCACCAGCGCCGCCGTTTTGCCGTGACGCGCGCAGGCAATGATTTGCCACTGGTTGACCAGGTCGGTGTAGCGGCGCAACGGTGAGCTGCTCCAGGCGTAACTTTTGACACCCAGACCGGCGTGCGGCAGGGCCTTGGTGCCCATGCGCACCTTGACGCCGGGCAGCATCGAGGCCTGGCTGCGGTAAATGCCGGGCACGCCCAGCTCGGCCATCCAGCTACCCCAGGTGCTGTTGGCCAGAATCATGGCTTCAGACACGATCAGGTCCAGTGGCGCGCCGCGCTGGCGGGTGCTGATCTGCACGGTCTCGTCGCCTTGCGGTTCGCGGCCCTCGTTGCCGACCAGCTTGAAGTTGTAGTCCGGCCGGTTGAAGCTCTCGGGTTTGCCGCGCACCACCTCGCGTTTGGCTTTGAGGTCTTTGGCCAGGCGGTGCAAAAATGATAGCGACTCCCGCTTGTTCAGCAAGGGCTGCGGGTCGATTTCATGCAAAAACGCGGGGTTTTCAAGCCACTCGGTGGTGACGATGGCATCGAGCTGGTCGTGTCGCAGGTTGGCACCAATGTGCACGCGCTCCAGTTTTGTTTCACTGCTTTGGATGTCCAGCGTGGCTTCGTCCAGCGTCACGTACAACGAAACGGCCGGACAGTCGCGTCCCTCTTGCAGGGTGTAGGCCTGCACCACATCGTCAGGCAGCATGGTGACTTTGTAGCCCGGCATGTACACGGTGGACAGGCGGTTGCGGCCGAGTTGATCAATGGGGCTGCCGGGCTGGATGGCCAGGCCGGGCGCCGCGATGTGGATACCCACCACCACAGTGCCGGTTCCCAGTCCTTGCACGGACAAGGCATCGTCAATCTCGGTGGTGGCCGAGTCGTCGATGGAGAATGCGCGGGCGGTGGAGAGCGGCAACTCGTCCTTGATGGCGGGCGCCTCGAGCTTGGCGAAGCCCGTGCCCTTGGGAAAGTTCTCCAGCAAGAACCGGCGCCAGTGAAACTGGTAGGGCGAGTCAATCGCACCGGCTTTTTGCAGCAATTCAAGCGGCCCCAGCCGGGTGGCGCGTGAGGCTTCGACCACGGCCTTGTACTCAGGTGCATTTTTGTCCGGCTTGAACAGAATTTTGTACAACTGGTCGCGAATGGGGGCCGGGCAGCTGCCTTCGCTCAGGTCCTTGACCCACTGCTCGGTTTGCAGGGCGATCTGCTTTTTCTTCTCAATGGCCGCCAGGGCCAACGCGATGATGTCGGCCGGGGCCTTGCGAAAACGCCCTTTGCCGGCCCGGCGAAAGTAGTGCGGCGCTTCAAACAGGCGCACCAGCATGCCTGCCTGCTGTTCCAGCGTGGCCTTGTCGCTGAAATAGTCGCGCGCCAGGTCGGCAAAGCCGAACTCTTCCTCGGGCGAGAACTCCCACGCCATCTCCAGCTCGATGGTCTGGCTGATGGCCTGCGCCGACGCCATCAGCGCGGCTGGCGCCGGCTTTTCAAATCGCAGCAGGATGTTGGCCGCCTTGACCTTGACCCGCTTGCCGCTGTCCAACTCCACCTGTGCAGAGGACTCCGCCTCTGACAGCACCCGACCGGCCATGAATTTTCCGGCTTCTTCAAACAATAAAAACATAGGCGGCATTGTCCCAGCAAAAAGGGGGACGTGGCCGCCGACCCGGAGCGGGGTTCAGGTCAGGCCCAAAAACGCCATGATTTCCGGCAAGTGTTCATCAAAGTGGCTGAGGGCGTGGTCCCCGCCCTCCAGCAGGCGAATGTGGGCAGCTGCGTAGCGGGCATGCATTTCGCGCCAACTCAGGACTTCGTCGCCTTTGGCGATGATGGCGAGGTAGTGGTCGGGCTGTTTGAGAGGGGCGCATGCGAGGTCGCGTAATTCCTGCACAAACTCAGGTTTGAAGAAGAAATGCTCCTCCGGGTTGTGCCAGCGGGTTTGCTCGCCAATGTACTTCTCCAGGTCGCGTGCGGGGTCAACTGCCGGGTTGAGTAGCACTGCCCTGCAGCCGGTTTGTTCGGCCAGGGCTGTGGCATAAAAACCGCCCAACGAGGAGCCCATCACCGCCATGGATGCGCGCGGCCAGTGGGTCGTACCTTGTTCTATCAAGGTAAATGCCTCGCGTGGTGAGGGCGGAAGTTGCGGGCACCACCATTGAATTTCCGGGTGATGTGTGGCCATGTGCCTGGCCATCGTCTGGGCCTTTGCCGATTGCGGTGAGGACCGGAAGCCATGCAGGTAGAGGATGTGGGTGATGGGCTGGGTGGTAGGCATGAGCCGAATGATAGAGGTGAAAGAAAGCCCCGCAGGCTGCTGGGCAGCTTGCGAGGCTTTGAAGTAAGAGCAGGCACGTTGCCTGCCAAGTTGATTTCAGCGGCGCACGCCCACGACACTGCCGCTGCTTGGGGTGGAAGTCGGGTCGTTATAGATGCCGCTGGCCGTGCCCGCCATGAAGTTCATGTTGCCGCTCCCGGTGCTGAAACTGTCAGCGTAAGAAAACGCACCGGTGGCAGCATTCGTGATCGTTAGCGAGCACGTTGGGAATGCAACTCCCTGGTAGTCCCGGCACGCCACGTTTCCATTGGCTTGAATGACTACCGTGATTCCGTCATTCGTTTGCGTTGGGTCATGGAGGTCCCACGTTCCTTGGTAAGAAGCGGCGGTCAGGGCCAAAGGCACCGAAGCATCATCAGGCGGCAGACCCAATTGCGTGAGCAGTGCCGTACCGCCGACGGTATTCAGGCGGGCGCTGTTGCTCACATTGGGCTTGTTCTGATAACCCATATAAACCAGACCGCCCCGCTCTACAAAAACACGGGTGAAGTTCAGTGCCGATGCCTGTGTGGGCAGGTTGTTCAGCGTCATGACGCGGGCATTGCCGAGGCTTGCAATCGTATAGGTGCCTGTCCCGACTGGCGTGCAATTGCGGGTTGAACCATTGTTAAACCGCTCTTTGCAAGCGTAGTACGTCACAGGGTTGGTGCCCGTTCCCTTAAAAGCCACCCGCAGTTTGGTGTTGCCGGTGAAGAATCCGGGTGCTATGCCTGAGCCGACCGGTGCTGAGCCGATTGTGCCAATGCTGACCGTGCTTTGGCCCCAAGCCTCATTGATGGAGTCAGGATTTATATATGTGCTTCCGTTGTACACAAAGCTGCCCCCGCTGAAGCGGCACGGGGTGCCCGTCATGGCGGCCATCATGCCTTCCAGTGTCGTGCTGTTGGTGCCATTGGTGTTGGCAAATTCAGCCGAATTGCAGCCGACACCCGCTGCCTGTGCAGTAGCCTCGCCGCCGGATGAGACGGCTGTGGTGTATTGCGTGATTGCATTGCTCTCACCCACCGGGTTGCTGCCACCGGGGTAATAGCTGATCGCCATGGTCAGCGGGGTCGAAGTTTGATAGATCAGCGATGAACCGGCCGGGAACGTCGCGGTTCCCAGCGCAGCGGTGTCCGCAATCGTCAGATTGGTGTAGCCCGCTGTGCGAACCTGGGCATAGACCTCTGCCATCGTCTTGTCTTTGATGTCAAACGTGGCGCGAGTGGACTTGCCTGTTTCGGCGCTGTCGCAGTAGTTGTAGCTGGCTCTTCCTTGCGCATCACGCACCGTCGAGGTGTTCTCAAAATTGATCGGGCAATTCACCCAGGCACTGCCGCTCCAGTGCAGGTCTGCCTCGCGCCATGGATCACTACCTGCACCCCACTTGGCAACAGAGCCTGCTGTGCTGCGTGTGCGCCGCTCTACATATTTTGTGTTGTTGCTGGCGTCCGGCGTGTTTTGGGCAAGTGAACTGCCAAAAGTCCGTGAGAAGTAGTTTGCAGCGTTCGTGAAATAGAGATTGACCAGCGTGAAGCCAGCACTTGGGGCTGCCGTTGCGACCGCCGCAGTGGAGGAGGACTGTGTGTTAATCGCCACCACTGTGGCCATTGCAGTAGGTGTCAAACCCGAACTGGTCACGAGGGTGTTCGCCGCAGCCAAAAGTGCAGTCTCCTTCGCTGCAGGCGTCGTTGCAGCCTGCACAGTGGGATCATTCAGGGCTGTCACCAACGCGGGCAACAATTCCAGAAGTTTTTTCTGGATTGCCTTGTTGATATCGGCTTGTGTGATGGTGGTGCCATCTGCGGCCGTCGTCCCCACCACAGTACTTCCGATAGCCGTGGACTGCTGCTGGGTGGTCACCACCACCATGCGCGCCACGGTGGCTGCGCTGATGCTGCCATCGGTCGGCGCCGCCACTTTCGTAAAGTCCTGAAATAGCGAGGTGGTTATACCGGTGGCGGCTTGCACTGCCGCGGCCGCGTCGGCGGTACTGGCGCCGGTGCTGGCAATCGTTTGTTGAACCATCGTGGTCAGCGGGCTCACCACACCGACACTGTCTGCCGGAGCCGACATGGTGAAGGGCACAGGCACGGCGCCCGTGTCGGCATCAATGGCGTCGGTGCCAACTATCGCAATAACGGGGTATTTTCCAACGTCGGCGGCGTCGATTGTGAGATTGACCTTGCCTGTGGCATCTGTCTTCGCAGAGGGCTCGCCGGTGTCGCACGTCCCGTTGCTGTTCTTGTCCAGGCAAACGGTGGCATTTTGAATCGCCCCATCCACCACAGTCACGGGGACACTGCTTGTTGTGGCCGCCGCAGGACTGCTGCCTCCGCCACCCCCGCAGCCGTAAATAGTCAGAAGCCCCGCGCTGGCAATGCCAAGCGACAGTCGTTTGAGTGCGATCTTCATAAAACCCCCTGTGAGTTGTTTGGGACGCAGTCGGTTCAAAACTCCGGTTGAAGGCGAACTGACCTGCGCTGCAAGTTTCATCGCGTCAATAGAAACGCGCCATCCCATGAATATGGGATGGCGCCGCAATGTCGGTGCGTTTGTCAGTGACCTTTGGAGGGTGGCTCTAAAACGGAATATTCAACCCGCCACTCACGCCGTACGCCTTGGCCGTGTCCATATTCGTGTGGTCCATTCGCAAGGCGAGGTGGAACCATTGATGTTGCAATGCCAGCCCCAACGTATTGAAACGCAAGTCGTAATCTGCGCTCACACGCCATTGCGGGTTGATGCGGTATGTGACAGCCGCTTGCGGGAACCAATAGTTTGAGGTGTAACTGGTGGCGCCTTGCAGCACAAAGTCTCCCAACGGGAAATTGGCTGCCAGCCACACCTTGGGATCAAGTCGCTGACCCACGTCACGGTAGCTGCTGATGCGTGTGGCGGAGGGGTTGAACTGCACAAAGCCATTGGCGTCGTAATATTTGGTGGCGGTGCTGTAGTCGGTGGTGTTATTGGGCAAGTCTTTCCAATGGATGCGTCCCATCAGGTCAGCCACCGCCAGTTCGATGCTGACGCCACTGTTCCGGTGGTGCAGCACCATGCCGATGTCCACGGCGTAGCCTTGCCCCGAGGGGGCCGCCAAATGCCCAAACGGTGCGTTAAAACTGCTGAGATCGGCCACATTCGTGCGGCTGTCTGTGTCGTTCAGTTGGGCCCCGGCGTTGATGTCTTTGGCGTTCAGTGTGACGACCTGGCCGGTGGCAGTTTCCAATTTGACTCGCTTGCCACGCAGGTACGACAAGCCCAAGCCCCAGTCTATGTGCCATGGACCGCCCAAGCCGAGCTGAAAGCTTTTGCTCAGGCGCGCACCGTGGGCTTCGAAACCCCGGATGTGATAGTCGAGCTGGTAGGTGCGGCCCACGTCGTAGCCGCCGCTGGTGCTGTATTGCTGCACCAGATCGGACGTGTCCCGGTTAGCTTCTACCAGGGCCTCGGCACGGTACAGGACACCCAGTCGATAACCTTGCCATTGCACCCCGGTTTCCGCGCGGGCAGACAGCAGGCCAATGTTGGTGCCCGAGCGAGGTGCGTAGTTGCCTTGCCAGTCGCCGCCATATTGGCGCATGGCGACCTGGTCATTGCCTTCAAAGGCTTCGAGTGAGGTGTAAATCTGGTTGCCCTTGCCATTCCTGGCCGGGTTGTCCACGGCCAGCAGACCCTCGGTGTGCCCCAGCAGAGGAGACGCAAGACACCATAAAAATGTCAGTGTTCTTTTTTTTAGCTTCACCATGATCGATCACTCAAAAAAAATCCGGCGGTGACACACCGCCGGATTCGACTAGACAGAAAGCAACGGTATTAAATCAACGATTCGGTCACGCCGTCAACGTAATTGATGGCTCCATTGGCGAGGGTTGCCACGGGGGCGCCGGCCTTGGTCACGGCTCCCGTTTTGGTCACGACCTGAACACCGTCCTGGTTGCTCAGGGTCAAGGTCTCGTTGGCCGGGTTATCGCCGTCTACCTTGCCACTGCCTGTGATTTTGACTGTGCCATAGGTGTAGTTCAGCGTCACGTCGCTGGTGCTCGAACCGGTCTTGGCGACGGCCAGAACCAGTTTCATCAGTGGCCGACTAGGTGCCTGGATGGTGCCCGTGAAGGTCAGGGTGGCGTGGACGTAGTTGCTGGATGAATCAGGCTTAGTCGTGTCGAACTGGCTGTAGTTCGCGACGGTTGCTTCCAGCTTGCCCGTCAAAAATTCGCCAGCACCGCTGGTCGATGTGTCGCTGATGCTGCCAGTGAACACAATGTTGGTGGGCATGTAGTCGCTGCCACTTGCATCGGTCACAAACGAGCTAACGTCCAGCGTTCCCGTGAATTGGCTGGCTGCAGTCTTGGCTGTGCCGATCAGTTTGGCGGCGAGAACCTTGGAGCCTGTTGTGGCTTCATTGGTTTCGTCCGCGTCAAAGAAACTGCCGCTGTCAAAGGACAAAGCGACAACCTTGGCTGCGTCCAATAAATTGGCTGTCGACACCGATCCAGACAGGGCGTAATGGAAGTTGTTAGCTGCAGTCAGTGCCGTACGCGCCGCCGAAATAGCAATCGTGTCGATCCCGGTGAAGTCGGTCGAAGCTGGCAGCGTGCCGTTGAGCGCGATGCCGGTTACTTTTCCGCTGACGACTGTTTTTCCAACTGAGCCGTTGCCAGGGGTTGAACCCGTAGCGATGGAAATCACCGAAGGCGCAGTTTGACCAGAAACATGCTTCATGTTGTATCTGGTAGCTGTGTAGGTGTACTGATTTGCTGTCGAACCAGCCGTCAGCTCAAAAACCATCATTTTGATTCTGTTGTTTGCGTAATCGGCGTTGTCGGAGCCCGCACGGGCGCAAGTTACTTTGCCTGCAGTCTGCACGCCATTGATATCGCCTTGCCAGCAATTGATGTATGAACCAACGCCATTCCAGACGTCTTGAATGGAGCCATGATCAGTGACGAGCGCAGTCGTTCCAGACGTCAACACCTTGCCTGAACTGAAGCCGGGATTACCCGCAGTGGTCAGATCCTCATAGGCTGTCATCGTTCCGCTGAGCGCACCGATGCGGTTGGCCACCTTGGACATTTCAGGCGCAACATTGGCGTTCAGGTCGGCGTTGATGCGTGTGGCCTGGCTGTCCAGGAAGCCGGTCTTGTTGCCATTGGCAAAGGACTTCAATGTGGTGCGCAGTTCGGCGAACATCGCTTTGGCGAGGGTCACGTCCGATTGATTCGTCACGGCAACCACTTTGGTGACATCCGGTGTCACGACCAGCGGCGTGTTGGCCGCAAGGGTCTGGCTGCCTGGTGTTGCCAGGGTGGTCGCCGCGCTTTGGTAGGCGGCCGCCAGCATGGTGGGGGTCAGGCTGTAATTCAGGATGGCGACGCTGCCATTCTGACCATTCAGGGTGCCGTCTTTCAGGTCAATCGCCAAATTGGCGGCCAGGGTCGCGGCTGAGGTGCCGGTAGGGGCTGATTTTGCGAAGGCCGCCAGCACCAGCGCGTATTTGTCCGCAGGCAACGCCAGGTCGAGGGTATTGCCTGTCGTGGCGCTCACGGGGTTGGGTGCGACCAAAATATCCGTCAAGCCAAAGACCGCCGCTACTTTGGCATTCGCGTCGCTGACTGTGAGCGCCGTAGCGTTGGCGATGCCACCTGCGGCGACCAAATTGGCTACCGCGGCATTGGTCAGTGCTGTCACCCCCACTTGTGTTTGCGGGGCGGGTACCACGGCCTGAAGTGTCGAGCCAGCGCCAAATAGGGCGTCTGCTCCCGTGCCTTCATCAAAATACATGACGCCTGCAGCGCCCACCACGGTAATCACCACGGGGCCGGTGTAGGCTGCTGAATACGAAAGCGTTACGGCGCCATTGCTGCCGATCGAGCCTGTTGTCAGCAGGGTTCCGTCCGGTTTGGCGAGGTTGACCACGGTGCCCGAGCTGAATTTGCCCAGCGAAGGTGTCACCGTGGTGCTCGTGGTGGTGGCCACCGCTGCGCCGCCTCCACCGCCGCCGCAGCCATAAATCGTCAGCATGCCTGCGCTGGCAATACAGAGAGAAAGTCGTTTCAACGTAATTTTCAAGATGAGTCCCTGGTTATAGATAAATAAGCGCGGTTGATTACAAGATGCTGAAATGGATTTGTATATCCCCCAATTGGGGGGTGCAAATTTCTCGCAATCTTGACCTGCGTCACAAGTTTCCTCGCACCCATGACTTCGCGCCATCCCATAAACATGGGATGTTGCGTTATGTCGATTGCCGCCTTTGCGGGCTATGCTCGGATCAAATTCAAAACATGGGAGAGGTGCAAACAAGTGTGGCGCGTACTGGTTGTTGAGGACGATCCGCAGATGCGCGATTTTTTCGCGGGCAGTGTCTCGCGTTGTGCCGGGTTGCAATTGATGGCCAGCGTCGGTACGGTGACCGATGCAAAAGCCTGGCTGGATGCGCACGCGGGTGCCCTTGATGTGCTGCTGACCGATCTGGGCTTGCCTGATGGCAGCGGGCTGGAGGTTATCCGCCACGCCACACGGCTCAATCCGGCGTGTGAGCCTCTGGTGATTTCCATGTTTGGGGATGAAGACAACGTGTTGGCCAGCATTGAGGCGGGCGCCTTGGGTTACATCCACAAGGACTCGACCCCCGACGACATTGCCCAGACGATTCTGGACATGCGCGCCGGGGCGTCACCCATTTCTCCCATGATTGCCCGGCGGGTCTTGTCCAAATACCGGTCTGATCAGGTTTTTAAGGCTGTAGCCCTGGTTGAGCAAGCGCAATATGCTATCAAAAGTGTAGCTATTGAGGTTCGGGATGTCGTGTTGCCGCGGGCATTGCTGTCGCAGCGGGAGCAGGAAGTTCTGGCCTTGATTGCCCGTGGGTTTTCTTATGCAGAAATAGCGCGCTTGCAGGGCTTGAGTGTTCACACCGTGCAGACCCATATCAAACGCCTGTATGGAAAACTGTCGGTGCACTCCAAAAGTGAGGCGGTGTTCGAGGCGACGCGCATGGGCTTGCTGTCCGGCCATGACTGACGTGCCCGGCTGACCCGGATGCCTGATCACTGTTGCCCGGGCCGAAGCGGGCGGCGGCTAAGATGCCCTCATGAATCGATTGTGGTCAGTTTTGCGGCGTGGGGTGCTGCCCGGTCTTGGGTTGTTATTGGCATGCCTGACCTTGCAGTCGCAGGCCCTGACGCTGGAATTGCGTGAGGCCAACACGGTTGTGACGGTGCAGGGGCAAACGACCCAAACTGCCGTGAGTCTGCCTTATCACTGGGACCGACGCCACCAAGGGCTGTCAGGCGTGGCGACCTTCGATGTGCCGTTTGAACTGAGTGCAGTGCCCACGGAGCCTATGGGCGTCTACGTATCCCGGATGGGTAATGCTTATGAAATCTGGCTTAACGGCACTCTGCTGCAGAGCAACGGTGATTTGCAGCGTTACAACGGCCCGGATTTTGCCAAGGCGCCGCGTCATATTGTGGTGACGCCTGGCCTGCTGGGCATGCATAACCTGTTTCGCGTACACATCCGTGCTGATGTGGGGCGCCGTGGCGGTCTGGCTCCGATGATTCTGGGACCAGCAGCCGAGGTGCATGCCTTGTATTTGCATGACTATGGGTTGCGTGTCACAGGTTCGCTGATTGTGGTTATCGTGAGTCTGCTGGTTGGCTTACTGGCCCTGGCGTTATGGGCGACCCAGGTCAACACGAACGTTCCGGGGTGGCTACGGCGCGATCCGCTGTACTTGTATGCAGGCATGGCTGAACTGTCCTGGACAGTAAGCATTGGCAACGCCATCATCGAGACACCACCCCTGTCCTGGCCTTGGTGGGGCACTATCGCGCTGGTGTCCTCGTCGGTGTGGATTGCCAGCATGACCCTGTTTTGTGTTGAAGTCGCGAATTGGAGTCGATTCCCCGCAGCCATCTGGTTGCGTCGCTGGCTGATGGTGCTGGTCGTGGCAAGTGTCGCCGCCGGCGCGGGCGCGTTGGCTTACGGCCATCCGCTCGCCATGACGCTTTTGTACGCGGCCTCAGGCCTCACGTCCCTGATTTTTGTCTCCTTGTTTCTCTGGCGCGCAGTGCGTGGCGCGTCGCTGCTGCACAAGATCGTGGCCTTTATATTGCTGCTGAATACGCTGGTGGGCTTGCGGGATCTGTATGTGTTCCGGTTGAGTGAGGCCTACGGCGGCAATACGTACCTGCGTTTCAGCTCGTTGCTGTTCGGGCTGACGCTGGCCTACATCGTGATCACGCGGTTCCGGGCGGCCAGCGCCCAGGCGCGCGACCTGACCGCCAACCTGGCAGCCCGTGTGACACAAAAAGAGCAAGAACTTGCACAGACCTATCAGCGCATGGAGCAGCTGGCTCGCGAGCAGGAGCGAGCGACCGAGCGCACACGCATCCTGCGCGACATGCACGACGGCGTGGGTTCGCACATCAGCACGGCCATCCGGCAACTGGAGTCCGGTCGCGCCAGTCAGGATGAGGTGTTGCACACCCTGCGCGATTCGCTGGATCAGCTCAAGCTGTCCATTGACGCCATGAACCTGCCGCCGGGCGATATCACGGCCCTGCTGGCCAACCTGCGTTACCGGCTCGAGCCCCGCTTGAAGGTCTCCGACATTGAGTTGCAGTGGGATGTAGACCTCCTGCCCCCCCTGATTCGGCTGGATGACAAGGCCATGCGCCACCTGCAATTCATGGTATTCGAAGCCATCTCCAATGTGCTGCAGCACGCCCACGCCAGCGAACTTCGTGTTGAGTTGCGCAGCACGGAGCACGGTGGAGCCCAGTTGCGGGTGATTGACAACGGCTGTGGGTTCGAGCCCACCGATGTGACCCGCCGGGGCCTGGGCTCCCTGCGCGAGAGGGCGACGGTCATCGACGCGGCCTTGTGCATTACCAGCGCGCCGGGCAAAACCACCGTGGAGATCGTGCTGGCTTGATTAGTCGCGGGATAATCCCGGGATGGCGCATCATTTTGGAAAAATTCATCCCTGGCAGCGCATCGCGCCCTGGTTTCGCGGTTTTGACGGCCCGCTGGCATTTGCGGTGTTTTTGCTCGTCTGTGCGGGCTTGCTGACCATGTATTCCGTGGGTTTTGACCACGGCACCCGGTTTGAGGACCATGGCCGCAACATGCTGATTGCCGGATTCATCATGTTTGCGGTGGCCCAGATTCCCCCCCAGCGGCTGATGACGCTGGCCGTGCCGCTCTACGTGATCGGCGTGACGTTGTTGATTGCGGTGGCGGTTTTTGGGGTTACCAAAAAAGGTGCCCGGCGCTGGCTCAATGTCGGCGTGATTATCCAGCCCAGTGAGGTCCTCAAGATTGCCATGCCGTTGATGCTGGCCTGGTGGTTCCAGAAGCGCGAAGGGCATTTGCGTCCGCTGGATTTTGGGGTGGGGCTGTTGCTGCTGGCGGTGCCCTTTGGCTTGATTGCGCGTCAGCCTGACCTGGGCACGGCCATTCTGGTGTTGTCCGCAGGCATGTCCATCATTTTCTTTGCCGGACTGTCCTGGAAATGGTTTGCGCCGCCCGTGTTGATCGGGCTGGTGGCGGTGGCTCTGGTGGTCAGTTTTTCTGAGCAGTTGTGTGCCGACGGCGTGCGCTGGCCGGTGTTGCACGACTACCAGCAGCAACGCATCTGCACGCTGCTGGACCCGTCGCGTGATCCGCTGGGCAAGGGCTTTCACATCATCCAGGGCATGATTGCCATTGGCTCCGGTGGGTTTTGGGGCAAGGGCTTCATGCAAGGTACCCAGACGCACCTGGAGTTCATTCCCGAGCGCACCACCGACTTCGTTTTTGCCGCGTTCTCTGAGGAATTCGGGCTGATGGGCAACCTGTTGTTAATTGCTGGCTTTCTCTTCCTCATTTTGCGCGGCATGGTGATTGCGATCGAAGCCCCCACGCTGTTTTCGCGCCTGCTGGCGGGCAGCATCGCCCTGATGTTTTTCACCTTCTCGTTTGTGAATATGGGCATGGTCAGCGGCATCTTGCCGGTGGTGGGTGTGCCATTGCCTTTCATCAGCTACGGCGGTACCGCCATGGTGACGCTGGGCTTGGGTCTGGGCATTCTGATGTCGATTGCCAAGTCCAAGCGGCTGGTGCAGTCCTGACAAAAAATGTCTCCAGGCGGGCTGTTGACGCCGCCCGGTGTTACTGACTGCCCTGCAGGTGGCTGGGTGGAGGCCTCTGCCAGTGTGGGCATTGCGCCGCGGCCTAAAATGGCTGCATGATCTCTCGCGAACCCACCATTGAACGCTTGGCCATCGCCAAGTCCCTGCTGCTCACCCCGTTTGGGCTGGATGAGACCCACTTGTCCCGCGCCCTGGCCGAAATCAAGGCCAACAAGGTGGACGAAGCTGACCTGTATTTCCAGTACACCCGCAGCGAGGGCTGGAGCCTGGAGGAGGGCATTGTCAAAACCGGCTCCTTCAGCATTGACCAGGGCGTCGGTGTGCGGGCGGTCAGCGGCGAGAAAACCGCGTTTGCCTACTCGGATGACATCTCCGAAGCCTCCCTGCTGGACGCGGCACGCACTGTAAGAACCATATCGAGTGCAGCCCAGACAGGACGTGTGAAGACAGCTACTAAAAAGATAGCATCTGCGCGCTCTTTGTACCAGGGGCTGGACCCGATTGCCACGCTGGACAGCACGGCCAAGGTCAAGCTGCTGGAAAAGGTGGAAAAAGCCGCCCGCGCCAAAGACCCGCGCGTCGCACAAGTCATGGCGGGCCTGGCTGCTGAATACGACGTGGTGATGGTGGCGCGCGCCGATGGCACGCTGGCCGCCGATGTGCGCCCGCTGGTGCGCTTGAGCGTGACCGTCATTGCCGAGCAAAAAGGCCGCCGCGAAATGGGCTCGGCCGGCGGTGGCGGGCGTTTCGGGCTGGCGTATTTTGACGACGCCATCATCACGCAGTACGTCGATGAAGCTGTCAAAGCCGCGCTCACCAACCTGGAGGCGCGTCCCGCGCCGGCCGGTGAGATGACCGTGGTGCTTGGCCCCGGCTGGCCCGGCATCCTGCTGCACGAAGCCATCGGCCACGGGCTGGAGGGCGACTTCAACCGCAAAGGCTCCAGTGCCTTCAGTGGCCGCATTGGCCAGCGCGTGGCGGCCAAAGGCGTCACGGTGCTGGATGACGGCACCATCGCCGACCGCCGTGGCTCGCTGAATGTGGACGACGAAGGCAACACCAGCCAGCGCAACGTGTTGATCGAGGACGGCATTCTGAAGGGCTACATCCAGGACGCCATGAACGCGCGCCTGATGGGCGTGGCACCCACGGGCAATGGCCGGCGCGAGAGCTACGCCCACATTCCCATGCCGCGCATGACCAACACCTACATGCTGGCGGGTGACAAATCACCTGAAGAAATCGTGGCCAGTATCAAAAAGGGCCTGTACGCCACCAACTTCGGCGGTGGGCAGGTGGACATCACCTCCGGCAAGTTTGTGTTCTCGGCCAGCGAAGCGTATTGGGTCGAAAACGGCAAGATTCTGTACCCTGTCAAGGGCGCCACCATCGTGGGCAGTGGGCCGGAGTGTTTGAAGCGTGTCAGCATGATCGGCAACGACATGAAACTCGACAGCGGTGTGGGCACCTGCGGCAAAGAAGGTCAGAGCGTGCCGGTGGGCGTGGGTCAGCCCACCCTGCGGATTGACGGCCTGACCGTGGGCGGCACGGCGTAAGCCAGCGCCAAGCATGACTGTGCTACATTCGGCTTCATGAATTCGGCCCGTTTTTTCTTTAGCTATTTTTGGTTCTCAAGCGCCTGCGGCGGTAGAGAGTTCTGAACGTACCTGAAGAAAACGTCCTGATCTCACAAAAACCGCCGGCACCCCCGGCGGTTTTTTTATGCCTTTTCAGTTTTTACTTGTTTGACTTAGGAGACTCACCATGAATGCCAAAGCTACTGTCGCCGGCTCTGATGCCTGGTATGCGAACTCGACCGCCCGCCCCACCGACCGCACCGGTCAAACCGACGACGAACGCATCAAGGACATCACTGTGTTACCTCCTCCTGAGCATCTGATCCGTTTCTTCCCCATTGCAGGCACGCCCACAGAGACGCTGATCAGCTCCACCCGCCGCCAGATCCACGAGATCATGAGCGGCAAGGACGACCGCCTGCTGGTCGTCATTGGCCCCTGCTCCATTCACGATCCAGCCGCAGCGCTGGACTATGCGCGTCAGCTCAAGGTACAGCGCGAGAAGTACGCCGACACGCTGGAAATCGTCATGCGTGTGTACTTCGAAAAACCGCGCACGACCGTGGGCTGGAAAGGGCTGATCAACGATCCGTACCTGGACGAAACCTTCCGCATTGACGAAGGCCTGCGCATGGCGCGCCAGTTGCTGATTGAAATCAACCGGATGGGCTTGCCCGCAGGCAGCGAGTTTCTGGATGTGATTTCGCCCCAGTACCTGGGCGACTTGATCTCCTGGGGCGCCATTGGCGCGCGCACCACCGAAAGCCAGGTGCACCGCGAGCTGGCCTCCGGCCTGTCGGCGCCGATTGGTTTCAAGAACGGCACCGACGGCAACATCAAAATTGCCACCGATGCGATTCAGGCCGCCGCCGGTGGGCACCACTTTTTGTCCGTGCACAAAAATGGCCAGGTGGCGATTGTGCAAACCAATGGCAACCCGGATTGCCACGTCATCCTGCGCGGCGGCAAGGCCCCCAATTACGACGCCGCCAGCGTCGCCGCTGCCTGCAAAGACCTGATTGCCGCCAAATTGCCCGACACCTTGATGGTGGACTGCAGCCACGCCAACAGCAGCAAGCAGCACGAGAAGCAGCTGGAAGTCGCGCGCGACATCGCAGCCCAGATTGCCGGTGGATCGACCAGTGTGTTCGGCGTGATGGTGGAAAGCCACCTGAACGCAGGCGCCCAAAAGTTCACCCCCGGCAAAGACGATGCCTCCCAGCTGGAATACGGCAAGAGCATCACCGACGCTTGCCTGGGCTGGGACGACTCGCTCAAGTCGCTCGACGTGCTGTCGGAAGCGGTCAAGGCGCGCCGCGCGCGTTGATGAACTAGGGTTAGTGGTCTTTCAGGCCTCTAGCCCCCGTACTACGTGCGCAGGTAGCTATTATTTTTGTAGCGCCTGCAGCAGCTTGAGGTGCACGCCACCAAAGCCACCATTGCTCATGCAGACAATATGGTCACCGGCGCGGGCGCTGGCAACCACCTGGGCCACCAGCGTGTCGATGTTGTCGGCCACCTGAGCCCGCTCGCCCATGGAGGCCAGCGCCTCAGAGGCATCCCAGCCCAAACCGCCGCTGTGGCAAAACGCCAGGTCAGCCTGTTCCAGGCTCCAAGGCAACTGGGCCTTCATGGCGCCTAGCTTCATGGTGTTGGAGCGCGGCTCAAAGACCGCCAGAATGCGTTCATCAGCGCCCAGGCGGCGCTTCAACCCGTCCACGGTCGTGCGGATCGCGGTCGGGTGGTGGGCAAAGTCGTCGTACACGGTGATGGTGCCGCCCGCGCGTGTCACGGTGCCGCGTATCTCCATGCGGCGCTTGACGTTTTCAAAAGCACCTAGTGCATGGGCCGCGATGGCGGGTGATACGCCCACGTGCTCTGCCGCAGCGATGGCGGCCAGCGCGTTGAGCTGGTTGTGCATGCCGGTTAGTGCCCACTTCACGTGGCCGGCCGGCCGGCCTTGGTACAGCACCTCAAATTCATGGGGCTCGCCAGCGGCTGTGAAGTCGCTCACCGCCGCGCCAAAGCTGCGGACTTCACTCCAGCAGCCGGTGTGCAAGACCCGTGCGAGGCTCTCTTCCAGGCCATTGACCACCACGCGGCCCGATCCATGCGGACCTTTGCCCGGTACGGTTCGCACCAGGTGATGAAATTGCCGCTCAATCGCCGCCAGATCATCAAAAATGTCGGCGTGGTCGAATTCGAGGTTGTTGAGCACGGCGGTGCGGGGGCGGTAGTGCACAAACTTGCTGCGTTTGTCGAAGAACGCGGTGTCGTATTCGTCCGCTTCAATGACGAAGAATTTGCCACCGCCCAATCGGGCCGACACCTCAAAGTTCATGGGCACGCCACCGACCAGAAAGCCGGGGTTCAGGCCAGCGCTCTCGAGAATCCAGGTCGTCATGGCGGTTGTGGTCGTTTTGCCATGGGTACCCGCAATCGCGATCACATGTTTGCCCTGCAAGACATGCTCCGCCAGCCATTGCGGACCGCTGGTGTAGGGCCGTCCGGCGTCCAGAATGGCTTCCATCAAGGGGAATTTGGGTGTGCCATCGGCCAGGTGGGCGCGGCTCACTACATTGCCCACCACGAACATGTCGGGCTGCAAGGTCAGCTGCTCGGCGCCAAAGCCTTCGATCAGCTCAATGCCGAGCGCGCGCAGTTGGTCGCTCATGGGCGGATAGACGCCCGTGTCGCAACCCGTCACCTTGTGACCCGCTTCCCGTGCCAACGCGGCGAGGCCGCCCATGAAAGTTCCGCAAATACCCAGAATATGAATGTGCATGGCCAGATTTTAGGCTGGCAGCATGGCGGAAAAATGCGGGGCAAAATAGCGCGCTATGGACACGCTGAAATCAGAAATCTCCGCTGTGGCGGCCCGCATGGTGGTGGAGGAGGGGCTCGAGTTTGGTCCGGCCAAACGCCGCGCGGTCAAACAAATGGGGCTGCCGCTGCGCACCGCCTTGCCGGGTAACGACGAGGTGGAGGATGCGGTGGTGGCGTACATCGCGCTCTTCTGCGCCGAAACACAACCTGGCGAATTGCAGGCTTTGCGCCGTCTGGCCGTGGTCTGGATGGAGCGCATGGCCGAGTTTCGGCCCTGTCTGGGCGGGGCCGTGTGGCACGGAACGGCCACGCGCTTGTCAGATATTTACATTCAATTGTTTTGTGATGACAGCAAATCCGCTGAAATCTCCTTGATTGACCACCGAGTGGATTACGTGCCGCGAACCGTGACCGGATTCAATGGGGAATCCGTCGAAGCGTTGAGTGTGCATGCTTTTTGTCCGGATCTCAACGAAGAGGTGGGGGTCCATCTGTTGGTCTATGACCATGACGACGTGCGTGGCGCCATGCGGCCTGACGCCAAAGGGCGCACACCGCGTGGGGATGTGGCGGCGGTTCGGCGTTTGTTGCATGATCAGGCCGCATGACGCAAGCATCTGTACCGAATGAAGTTTCTGAAAAACGGGCCAACAACCGCCGACGTTGGTTGATGAGTGTCGTGGCGGGTGCGGCTGCCCTGGGGGGGGCTGGCGTGGCCTGGCAACGGTATCAACCGCAGGCCATGGCGCCTGGCGCTGAATCATTGTTGTGGCCCCTGACGTTTTCAACCCCGGAGGGCATACCCCTGCACATGACGTCTTTGCAGGGCAAGCCTATGTTGTTAAATTTTTGGGCAACCTGGTGCCCACCGTGTGTTGAGGAATTGCCTCTGCTGAGTACCTTTTTTAAGGAAAATTCGGCCAAAGGCTGGCAAGTTGTCGGCTTGGCCGTTGATCAGGTTGATCCCGTCAAGCGTTTTCTGGCCAAGACGCCGGTCACTTTTCCGGTGGCGATGGCTGGCATGCCCGGCATTGAGATCAGTAAATCTCTTGGCAACCTGAGCGGTGGTTTGCCGTTCACGGTGGTGCTGGGATCGGATGGTCGGGTCGCTCACCGTAAAATGGGCAAGGTAACACCCGCCGATCTGCTCGCGTGGATGGCCCTGAAGTAGCCTCAATCGGCACGGAGGGTTGATTGAGTATCTGTAAAATACAAGAAGATGGCTGTGTTTGTTGGAATTTAAGGTAAATTCGCCAGTCATTTATTGATAATCGTTGGAGATCCCATGGACCTAAGAAAACTGAAAACGCTGATTGACCTCGTGTCGGAATCAAATGTCTCTGAATTGGAAATCACTGAAGCAGAAGGCAAAGTCCGCATCGTCAAAGGCGGCGGTGCAATGGTTCAACAGTATGCGCCGGTGGCCATGATGACGCCAGCTCCCGTGCAGGGGCTGGTCGCGGAGTCGGCAGTCCCCGTGGCGGCACCCATTGTGGTTGCCCCTGGACATACCGTCAAATCGCCCATGGTGGGCACTTTTTATCGTTCGGCATCTCCTGGCGCCAAGTCTTTTGTGGAGATCGGCGACTCCATCAAGGAAGGCGAAACCGTCTGCATCATCGAAGCCATGAAGATTCTCAATGAAATTGAGGCCGACAAATCCGGCGTCGTGACGCAGATTTTTTGTGAGAACGGTCAGGCTGTTGAGTACGGGCAGCCTCTCTTCATCATTGAGTGATGTAACGCTGTACTACCCATGTTCAAGAAAATCCTGGTTGCCAATCGGGGCGAAATCGCCCTAAGAATTCAACGTGCCTGTCGCGAACTCGGTGTCAAGGCTGTGATGGTCTATTCCGAAGCTGATCGCGAGGCCAAGTACGTCAAGCTGGCCGAGGAGTCGGTGTGTATCGGGCCAGCGCCGTCGTCCCTGAGTTACCTCAACATGCCGGCGATCATTTCGGCCGCCGAAGTGACCGATGCTGAGGCCATTCATCCCGGTTACGGGTTTTTGAGTGAAAACGCCGACTTTGCCGAGCGGGTGGAAAAAAGCGGGTTCCAGTTTATTGGCCCAACGCCTGAGTCCATTCGCATCATGGGTGACAAGGTGTCTGCCAAGCAGGCCATGATCAAGGCGGGTGTACCTTGTGTGCCGGGTTCCGAGGGTGAATTGCCTGACGACCCGGTTCAGATTCGCCGCATTGCCAAGGCGGTGGGTTATCCCGTCATCATCAAGGCGGCGGGCGGTGGTGGCGGACGTGGCATGCGTGTGGTGCACACGGAAGCCGCGTTGATCAATGCGGTGGCCATGACCAAGGCCGAGGCCGGGGCGGCTTTCGGCAACCCCGCGGTGTATCTTGAGAAGTTCCTGCAGAACCCCAGGCACATCGAGATCCAGATTCTGGCTGACAAGTACAAAAATGCGGTTTATCTGGGGGAGCGTGATTGCTCCATGCAGCGACGTCACCAAAAAATTCTGGAAGAAGCGCCTGCACCCGGTATTCCCCGCAAGCTCATCGAGCGTGTGGGTGAACGCTGTGTGGCCGCCTGCAAGAAAATTGGTTACCGTGGTGCCGGTACGTTCGAGTTTTTGTATGAGGATGGCGAGTTCTACTTTATTGAGATGAATACCCGCGTTCAGGTGGAACATCCTGTAACGGAAATGATTACCGGAATTGACATTGTCAAGACCCAGATCATGGTGGCGGCAGGTGAAAAATTGCCATTCACACAGCGGCAAATCGAAATTCGAGGTCACGCGATTGAATGCCGTGTGAATGCGGAAGATCCTTACAAGTTCATCCCGTCGCCGGGACGCGTCACGATGTGGCACGCACCGGGTGGTCCGGGTGTGCGGGTGGATTCCCATATCTACACCAACTACTTTGTACCACCCAACTATGATTCCATGATCGGAAAAATCATCGTTCATGGCGATACACGTGAACAGGCCCTGGCCCGTATGCGTACCGCCTTGGGCGAGACGGTCGTTGAAGGCATCAATACCAATATTCCGCTTCATCGCGAGTTGATGGTCGATGCCAAGTTCATGTCCGGCGCGACCAATATCCACTACCTCGAAGAATGGCTTAGCCAGCACAAGCGTTGAGACTGATATTGCATGTTTGAACTAAGCCTGATGTGCCCGGAGAGTCGGGTCGAGACCTTGAGTGATGCGCTGGATGCATTGGATGCCCTGAGTGTCAGCGTGGAAGACGCAGACGCGCAGACCGATGCGGAAGTCGCACTGTTCGGGGAGCCTGGCATGCCGCCGCCCAAAGACGGCTGGCAGCGTTCACGGGTCGTCGCGTTGTATGAGACGGAGCCCTTGGCACGCGATGCATTGGCGCTCCTGGTGCTTCAGGACTTTTTTGCCGATTGCCAGGTCCTGGGTGTACAGGAGGTTCCTGAGCAGGACTGGGTGCGTTTGACGCAGTCCCAGTTCACACCGGTGGACATCACACCTGAGTTCTGGATTGTGCCAACTTGGCATGAGCCGCCAGCGCAGGCCCGTATCATCATTCGTCTCGATCCTGGTCTCGCGTTTGGCACCGGAACTCATCCCACCACAAGGATGTGTTTGCGCTGGATTGCGCGTCATGCCTCCTTGGGTGATGCCATGGCTGCCCAGCCACTGGGACGGGTGCTTGACTATGGATGTGGGTCCGGTATTCTCGCCATCGGGGCCGCCAAACACGGTGCACTTGACATCGATGCCGTCGACATTGACGATGCAGCGGTTGAATCGACGGTGCTCAATGCGCAGGCGAATGAGGTCAAGCTCAATGCCGGCTTGCCAGACGTGGTCTCCGGTGTCTATCAAACCGTACTGGCCAACATTTTGGCCTCGCCGCTGAAGGTCTTGGCGCCACTTCTTTGGTCCCGGATAGCGCCTGGTGGTTCATTGGTATTGGCCGGCATTCTTGAACGCCAGGCCGATGAGCTCAAGGAAGCGTATGCGCCCTATTGCCAGCTGACCGTCTCTGATCAGGAAGATGGCTGGATTTTGATGACCGCTACCCGCTGAAACTTTCCGGATTTTCGGGCTCTACAATTCGCTGAAAATGAGCCTGATTACACGTTGCCCGGCCTGCCAGACCATGTTCAGGGTTGTGCCCGACCAACTCCGAATTTCGGAAGGTTGGGTTCGTTGCGGTCAGTGCGACGAGATTTTCGACGCGTCGATTCATCTTGTGCAGGCAGTACCTGAAGAATCAACGCCATGGGTGCCTGCAATTGAGCCCAAGCACGACGCTGGCGCAGTGGATCTCTCCAACATTATCCCGTCTGATGAGATCGATGTCGCCGCGGTTGACCCCTATATCCTGCAGTTTCGGTCGCCTGTCTCTGATGAAGGTTTGACAGAGGCGTTTGAGTACCCAGAAGAAAGCCCTACATCGGCCGAGTTTGTTGTGCAGGAAGCGCCGGTCGCATCTGTCTCGGAAATCGTTGCACCCGTCTCCCAAGTTCAATATCCCGACGTTGTGGTGGATGCTGACGTTGAAACTGAAACTGACGTTGAGATCGTTGCACCGGTTGAGGCAAATAAGCTACAGGAATCCGAGGTCGTTTCTTTCTTGCAGGGGGAAGACAAGAGAGGTTTCTGGCAACACACGTTCATGCAAGTGATCTTGCTTGTCTTGAGCACATTGCTTTTCATTGGATTGACGGGGCAGGTCGTTTTTCAGGAGCGTGACCGCCTTGCAGCAGCGGTGCCCGGCCTGGCGCCATGGCTGGAGGCATTTTGCCAGCCATTCAATTGCAGTCTGTCGCCGCTTCGGCATATTGGGTCGATTGCCATTGAGAGTTCCTCGTTTACCAAAATCCGAGGTGACGCCTATACCTTGAGTTTCACGCTCAAAAACTCAGCCACAACTCCGCTGGCGGTTCCCGCAATGGAGTTGACGCTCACGGACTCTGCTGATCAGGCCGTTTTGCGGCGAGTCTTCCCGCCTTCTGAACTCACGACCAAATCGGGACCGTTGGCTGCGGGTGCCGAGTGGTCGGCGCAATTTGGGATGACGGTCAAAGCCAATGCGGCAGCTGACAAGGTGGTTGGCTATCGCTTGCTTGCTTTCTATCCCTGACTCTTTCACAGGGAAAATATAGGATCCAACTGGATGTCGTGATGCTTATCGCGACACGCTTTGTAAGTAACCAGCAAAAAGCCCGGGGTCTTTCGACGCCGGGCTTTGATTAGACCTGCAAGGAGGCCTCAGGGCTTGGTAGCCGTTGGAAACGGCCACGCGGCCTGTGGATTCAAGGTCGTCTGTGCAGCAGTCGTTGCTGGCGAAGAGGCTGGTTTCGCCCCTTTTTTTGCGACTTGTTTTTTCGCTACTGGTTTTTTTACAGCAGCAACTTTCTTTGCTGGTGCTACTTTTTTGGCTGATACAGCTTTCTTCGCTACAGCCGCTTTTTTGGCGGGTGCGGCTTTGACGACGGCCTTCTTGGCCGGTGCAGCTTTCTTCGCTACGGCAGCCTTTTTGGCAGGCGCGGCTTTGACGACGGCCTTCTTGGTGGGTGCTGCTTTTTTGACCGGTGCAGCTTTCTTCGTTACAGCCGCTTTTTTGGCGGGTGCGGCTTTGGCAGCAACCTTCTTGACTGGCGCGGCTTTTTTGGCTGGGACAGCTTTTTTAGCGGTTACTTTCTTGGCTGGTACAGCCTTTTTTGCCGGAGCCGCTTTTTGGGCTACGACTTTTTTCGCTGGTGCAGCCTTCTTGGCTGTTGCCGCTTTCTTTGCTGGGGCGGTCTTTTTTGCGACCATTTTTTTTGCAGTTGCCATCATTTTCTCCTTGATCAATTTACAAAGAGCACTTCGTGCGCGTTGGTGTGCATGAAGCGATTCATGGCGCTGGGATCAACCCCAACACCATGAACTCGGGTGCACAAACTGCCATGGCCCTCTTCGGGGCAGGCTGCAGCAGTTTGTGTAATTCTTATCGCCATAGTCGGCATCAATCCCAGGACAGAGCGCCGCCGGACTGATATTCAATAACTCGGGTTTCGAAGAAGTTTCTTTCCTTCTTCAAGTCGATCATTTCGCTCATCCATGGGAACGGATTTTCTTCGTTCGGGTAAAGCGCTTCAAGACCAATCTGAGTGGCGCGGCGATTGGCGATGTAACGAAGGTAGCCCTTGAACATGGATGCATTCATGCCCAACACGCCGCGGGGCATGGTGTCTTCTGCGTACCGGTATTCCAGTTCTACGGCAGTTTCAAACAGGGTTTTGATCTCAGCTTTGAACTCGGCAGTCCACAGTTGTGGATTCTCCAGCTTGAGCTGGTTGATCAAATCAATGCCAAAGTTGCAGTGCATGGATTCATCACGCAGGATGTATTGGTACTGTTCGGCAGCGCCAGTCATCTTATTCTGGCGACCCAAAGCGAGAATTTGAGTGAAGCCGACATAGAAGAACAAGCCTTCCATCAGGCAGGCGAACACGATCAGTGATTTCAGCAACGTTTGGTCAGTCTCATGCGTGCCGGTTTTGAATTCCGGATTCATGATGGCCTCAATGAACGGGATCAAAAACTGGTCCTTGTCGCGGATCGACTTCACTTCGTTGTACGCGTTGAAGATCTCGCTTTCGTCGAGCCCCAGAGACTCAACGATGTACTGATAGGCATGCGTGTGAATCGCTTCTTCAAACGCCTGGCGCAAAAGGAACTGTCGGCACTCAGGCGCCGTGATGTGGCGATAGGTACCCAGCACAATGTTGTTGGCCGCCAACGAGTCAGCGGTTACGAAGAATCCCAGGTTGCGCTTGATGATGCGACGCTCATCTTCGGTGAGCCCGTTAGGGTCTTTCCAGAGTGCAATGTCGCGGGTCATGTTGACTTCCTGCGGCATCCAGTGATTGGCGCAGCTGGAGAGGTATTTTTCCCAAGCCCATTTGTACTTGAAAGGCACCAACTGGTTGACGTCAGTCTTGCCATTGATGATGCGTTTGTCTGCCGCATTGACGCGCCGCGGGGCAATGGGTGCAGTTCCCAGCTCGTCAAAAGTTGGGTTTTGCGCGGTTGGCAGAGACGTCTCTTCAGTGAGGCTGCTGGATAAGCCGCGTGCTTGAGGCAATGGCGGAATGGGCTTGACTTCTTCGTCCCAGGACAACATAAATAATTCCAATCAGCGGATTATGAGAGCAGCGAAATGAAATGAAAAGTCTTCATGTTCGCTGCTTTAAAAAAGAGGTGTCGAGTGTTGTTCCGCAGCATCGCATCACAGCACTTTTGACGATGGTTCAAAGCTTATTGACAAGACTCGCAGGTCGGATCGTCAACACCGCAAAACTTGATGTCAGTTGCAGGACCCATCGCTGCCATCTGGATTTGTGCCGCAGCCGCAGCCGCATCCAGCGCACTCATGCCAGCACCGCTGGCGTGAGTTGGTTCGCCCCCAGAGGACACCGCATTCATGCGGCCTGCAGTGACCGTTGATTTCTCGGCATGGGTGGCCGACATGGTGCGCAGGTAGTAGGTTGTTTTCAAGCCGCGAACCCAGGCCAGTTTGTAGGTCTCATCCAGTTTTTTGCCGGAAGCGCCTGCCATGTAGATGTTGAGGGACTGGGCCTGATCAATCCATTTTTGGCGACGGGCTGCTGCCTCGACCAGCCAGCGTGTTTCGACCTCAAAGGCCGTGGCGTACAAGGCCTTGATATCGGCAGGAACCCGGTCAATCGGGCTCAAGGAGCCGTCAAAGTGTTTGAGATCCATGACCATGACGTCATCCCACAGACCCAGACGCTTGAGGTCTTGCACCAGATAGCCATTGATGATGGTGAATTCACCCGACAGGTTGGATTTGACGGAGAGATTGCCAAAGCAGGGTTCGATGGACGCATCCACACCAATGATGTTGGAAATGGTGGCGGTCGGAGCAATGGCGGTGCAATTGGAGTTGCGCATGCCGTCCTTGGCAATTTTGGTGCGCAAGGCCTCCCAATCCATCGTGGACGAGCGGTCGACTTCGACATAGCCACCGCGCTCACGGGCCAGCATGTCCAATGTGTCAATGGGCAAAATGCCCTGGTCCCACAGGGATCCCTTGAAGCTGGAGTACTGGCCGCGTTCACGTGCCAGTTCGGTGGATGCCCAATACGCGTAGTAGCAAATGGCTTCCATCGATTTGTCGGCAAACTCGATGGCAGCGTCGCTCGCATAGGGAATGCGCAACTCATACAAGCTGTCCTGGAACGCCATCACGCCCAGTCCCACCGGACGATGACGCATATTGGACTCACGCGCTTTTTTGACAGCGTAGTAGTTGATGTCGATCACGTTGTCGAGCATGCGCATTGCGGTCGTGATGGTCTTTTGCAGCTTGGTGTGATCGAGCACGCCGTTCTTGATGTGTTGCAGCAGATTGACCGAACCCAGGTTGCACACCGCAGTTTCCGTGTCGCTGGTGTTCAGCGTGATTTCAGTACACAGGTTGCTGGAATGCACCACACCGGCATGTTGTTGGGGGGAGCGAACATTGCAGGCGTCTTTGAATGTGATCCAGGGGTGACCGGTTTCAAACAGCATGGTGAGCATTTTTCGCCACAGATCAGCCGCCTGCAGGGTGCGTGCTGGCCTGATCTCGCCGCGGGCTGCCTTTTCTTCGTAAGCCACATAGGCTTTTTCGAAATCGGCACCAAACTTGTCGTGCAGGTCGGGCACGTTGTTGGGGGAGAACAGGGTCCACTGGCCTTTTTCCATGACGCGACGCATGAAAAGGTCAGGAATCCAGTTCGCGGTGTTCATGTCATGGGTGCGGCGGCGGTCATCACCGGTATTTTTACGCAGCTCCAGGAACTCTTCAATGTCGAGGTGCCAGGTTTCGAGGTAGGTGCAGACTGCTCCTTTGCGCTTGCCGCCCTGGTTGACTGCTACAGCCGTGTCGTTGACCACCTTCAGGAAGGGAACCACGCCTTGCGACTCGCCATTGGTGCCCTTGATATGGGAGCCCAAGGCCCGCACACGCGTCCAGTCATTGCCCAGTCCGCCCGCAAATTTGGAAAGCAGTGCGTTCTCCTTGATGGACTCATAAATGCCATCCAGATCGTCTGGAACGGTAGTGAGGTAGCAGCTGGAGAGCTGCGAGCGCAACGTTCCGCTGTTGAACAGCGTCGGTGTGCTGGACATGAAGTCGAATGAGGACAGCACCTCGTAGAACTCGATGGCGCGGGCTTCGCGGTCAGCCTCTTCGAGGGACAGGCCCATCGCCACGCGCATGAAAAATGCCTGGGGCAATTCAATACGGGTTTTGCCAATGTGCAGGAAATAGCGGTCATACAGGGTTTGCAGGCCGAGGTAGTCAAACTTCAGGTCCCGGTCTGCCTTGAGCGCTGCGCTTAGACGTGGCAAGTCAAATTTAAGCAGTTTGGCATCCAGCAGTTCGTTGTCGACGCCCTTCTGGATGAAGCCGGGGAAGTAGTCCACATAGGCTTGCGCCATGTCGGCCTGCACCACATCCTTGCCCAGGGCTTCCTTGGCAATGGTGTGAAACAGCAGGCGTGCGGTGGCGTAGGTGTAGTCAGGGTCTTTTTCAATCAGCGTGCGTGCTGCCAAAACGGAGGCTTTGTAGACCTCGTCCATGGGGACGCCGTCGTACAGGTTACGCATCGTCTCAGCCATGATGGGCTCAGGCTTCACATCGGCGCCCAGACCGGCGCAGGCGGACCGAATCAGCCCGTTCAGGCGGTCCAGATCCAGAACAACACGCTGACCGTTGTCCAAGGCATGCAGCGCTGGCGCCTTGGGCGTCTCCTGCACGATCTTTTTGGCGCGTTCCTGATTGTGTTTTTCACGGTACAACACGTAGGCGCGTGCCACTTCATGATGGCCGCCACGCATCAGGCCGAGTTCAACCTGATCCTGTACGTCTTCGATGTGGAATGTGCCGCCACCGGGACGCGAACGCATCAAGGCCCGGATCACACCCTGCGTCAACACATCAACGGTTTCACGAACACTGGCAGAGGCCGCGCCCTGTGTGCCATGCACCGCGAGAAATGCCTTCATCATCGCCACGGCTATCTTGTTGGGCTCAAAGGGCACCACCGCACCGTTGCGGCGAAGGATTTGGTAGTGGCTCAGTGATTGAGGCGCGGTGATGGTGGCGCCATCGGGGCTGAATTGAGTGAGAACACCGGTCGGTACGGCTTCTTGTGTGTTCAAGGCGGTTTGCATTAGATTCCTCGTCTTTAGCTGAATGTGGTGTTGATTTGGGGGGCTCCGCGGCTCCTTGGGGAGCCGCTGGATGGTGACCCAGCCTCACAGGCAGAACACACTATATATGGGGTCTTGAGTGATTACAAGCCACTACAGGTAGTGTTTCGTTTGGATCTTGGAATTCTATCTGGAAAGCGCTGCAAGCAATCCCAAGCGATTGAAAGACGCTGTTCACCTGGGGCTGCGCGGGGACCGTTCGAATCGGTCTGGAACCCCTGAAAAATCAAGGAAAAATTTCCGGCACCCAGCAAATACAAGGCTTTCCAAGGCTTTTCCCGTTGAGAGCCGCATGTTGCCTGAGTTTCAGTGATTTTTCCGGCAGGAAAAACTCCCAGGTTGCTGCCTGGCTGGCGTGAGAAATTATTTTCAGATGACGTTTTTTGACAAAACACCATCGGGAAAGTACCGAGACGCCAGACCCAGACTTTGTTGCATCAATGGCCAGTCAAAACCGCAGCCGGGGTCGGCTTTGCGGCCTGGTGCCAGGTGTTCATGGCCTGCGATGTGGGCAATGGGGTACTGCGCGACGATGGCCGCACACAAGCTTGCCAGTGTTTCATACTGCGCTGCCTCAAACAGGTCGCCTTCCAGTCCTTCAAGTTCAATGCCAATGGAATGGTCATTGCAGTTGCTGCGCCCGCGGTAGCTGGATTGCCCGGCGTGCCAGGCGCGCTCATTGCAACTGACGAACTGCAGGAGATCGCCATTGCGCCGGATATAAAAGTGGGCCGACACCTCCATGCCGCGAATGCTCTGAAAGTAAGGGTGTCCGTCCCAGACGAGTTGGTTGGTGAAGAGGCGCTGAACTTCGTCACCACCGTATCGACCGGGTGGCAGGCTGATGGAGTGAAGAACAAGCAGGTCAACCTTCGTCTGCGGCGGTCGCGGGCCGAAGTTCGGGGAGACAATGCGTCCCGAAAACTGGTACCAGCCGTCGATCCAAAGCGGTAGGGGCAGGGTCTGGTCAGGCGGGTTCATCGGACGACTCGCTGGTTTGGGGGCCGTCAATATTGAGTCTGGCAATCCGGTAGCGTATCTGGCGCAGGCTGATGCCCAGCCGGGTGGCCGCCGCCGTGCGGTTGAAGCCGCTTTCCCGCAGCGCCTGAATCAGTATTTCGCGCTCCTGGCTGTCCAGATGGCTCTGCAAATCGCTCGGTATGGTGACTGGCTCGTCATGGAGGGGGGGCGGTTCTGTGACCGAGGCGACTTGAGTGATCACGACAGCGGGTGGGGGCACTTCGGGCTGAGGTGCGGCAGGCTCAATCTGGAGCTCATCGTCGTCACACAGGGCGACCGCCCGGTGCAACAGATTCTCCAGTTCACGCACATTGCCGGTCAGCGGGTCACTCAGGATGCGCTCAAGTGCCGATGACGACAAGGTGGGAATCGGTATGCCTGATTCCTGGGCGATCCGGCGCAGCAGCGCCTTGCACAAGGCTGGCAGGTCTTCGCGTCGCTCACGCAGCGGCGGGATGAGCACTTCAATCACGTTCAACCGGTAATACAAGTCCTGGCGAAAGCGGCCGGCAGCCACTTCGGCGGCGAGGTTCTTGTGGGTGGCGCTGATGATCCGGACATCGACCGGCTCCTCCTGCGTTGCCCCGATCGGGCGAATGCGCCTTTCCTGAATGGCGCGCAACAGTTTGGACTGCATGGCCAAAGGCAGGTCGCCAATTTCATCCAAAAACAGGGTGCCACCGCTGGCAGCCTGGAAAAACCCGACACGGTCCTGGGTGGAGCCGGTATACGATCCTTTTTTGGCCCCGAAAAACTCGGTCTCCAGCAGGGTTTCCGGGATGGCGCTGCAATTGACCGCCACCCAGGCACTGGCATGGCGGTGGCTGTTGGCGTGGATGGCGCTGGCCACCAGTTCCTTGCCGGTACCGGATTCGCCATGGACCAGAACAGGTGCCATGCTGCGGGCCACTTTGACGATGCGTTCCTTGACCAGCCGCATGCTGGGCGATTCGCCCACCAGCTTGCGCAGCGTTGCCTCGCCGTCAGAGGGCGCTCTGGCCGGTGAGTGCAATTCCCCCGGCCGGAATGCGACGCGCGTAGCAGGTGCGCCCTGTGGCGTCGGGTTCTGCACGGCGGAGGCAATGACGGTTCGGAACTGCTTGAGGTCCACCGGTTTGGTCAGGTAGTCAAAGGCGCCCGCCTTGAGGGACTCCACGGCGTTTTCGGCCGAGCCGTAAGCCGTGATGACCACACAACGCTCGCGGCGTTGCGCCGTCTTGACGTGCCGGAGCAGTTCAATGCCCAAGCCATCCGGCAGCCGCATGTCGGTGATGACCACGTCAAAGCTGTGCTCGTCCAGCAGATGCAGCGCATCGGCCAGGTTTTCGGCGGCTTCGACCTGGTAACCCTCGCGCAGGAGCGTCAACTCGTACAGGGTGCGCAAGTCGGGCTCGTCGTCGACCACCAGGATGCGGGTTGAGTTCAACGCTGAATTTGAGGCCATGATGTTGCTGTTGTGCTGTCGCTGTTCACGTTCATGCTGTTGGGTAGGGGGTTGAGGCGGAAGGTCACCTGAAACTCATTGCCTTCGACCGGATCACCCCGCATGGTCCGCCATTTCCGAAAATAGTTGACCGAGGCACCGTGCCCCTCGCACAGTTCACGGCAGATATAGAGCCCCAAGCCGCTGGATCGGCTCTCGGAGGAGAAAAAGGGTTCAAACAAATGGCGCTCTACCGACTGATCCATCGGCTGGCCGTCGCTCCAGACGCTCAGTGTTCCTTGCCCGGTCAGGGTGGTTCCCACGTGCACTTGAATGGCTCCCGGCTGCTGAGTCGCGTAGCGGCGCGCATTGTCAAGCAGGTTGATCAGAATCCGTCGCAAATGCTCCGGCTCAAAGCTCACCTCGATGCCTTTGCCGGGCAGTGTGACGGAGAGCACCTGTCCACTGCCGGTCTGGTCGCGCCAGTCGTTGCAAATGATGTTGATGGCCGCGTTCAACAGCAATCCGTTTGCGGGGGCGGGATTGTCGTCCTGCTGCACCCGGGAGAGGTTCAAAATATCTTCCACGATCTTTTCAAGCCGCTTGGCATTTTGCGCAACCATGCGGGTCAGTTGTTTGAGCCGGGGGTCTGAGAGGTCTTCATCCAGCAAGGCATTGGCTTGCGCGATGGCGGCCAGCGGGTTGCGTATCTCGTGGGCCACGGCGGCCGACATGCGCCCCATGCTGGCCAGTTTCTCGGTGCGCAAACGGGCTTCCATCTCGCGCTGATCTTTCAGGAACATGACACACAAGCTGTCAATGCCGCCTTGGGTGGCGGTCAATTGCGTGCGCACCTGCACGCGCCGGGGGCCCTGCCCGGCAGGCTGGATGGTGATGTCCGTCTGTTGGGGTTCATCTCGCAAAAAGCTGAGTTGCATCAGTTCGACCAGTCCGTGCCACTCGCTCAGGGCCGCCAGATCGAACGACCGGCGCTGCGCCTCATGGGTCGCTCCCAATAATTGTCGGGCCGCCGGGTTGGCCAAGCGCACCGTGCCGCGGGGGTCAACGACCAGAATGCCGTCGGCCAGTGACTCAATCACCAGTTCGTTGACCTGGCGTTGGACCCGCACCGCCAGCTGGTTGCGTTGTGCCCGCAATTCCACATTGACCAGTCGGCTTGCAATCTGGCTGGCCAGAAATGAAATGGCAAAGAAGCCGGAACCCGCCAGGGCGGCCTGCAAAAAATGCGTGGGCGTATCGCCGGGCACTTGAACCGAAATCAGCGTCGCATAGGCGAACAACAGCAGCGTCACGCCCGCCGCGGTGCCCAGAGACAGCAGCATCGACCCCAGAACCGACGCCATCAGCACCGGCAAGGCCAGCATGGGCGCGTAATTGATGTTGTTGCCCTGGACCACCTGCAGGGCCGAGAAGGTCAGGATGTCGACCCCGACCGTGCTGATCCAGTGGGCATCGAACGTTTTGCCCAGCTGGCGTGCCTGGGCACGCAGCCTCACGGCCAGTGCGGCCGCAAAATAAGCCGAGCAGATCAGGAGCAGGGTGGCGTTGTTGGTCGTCGAGAAGGTGTACAGGGTGCCTTGCAAGACCACCAGCATCAGCCCCAGCGTGACGCGTGCGGTCATGAACCCGCGCCACAACCTCACAAATTCGCGGGGCTTGTCCGCCTGGTCGATGCCGGACTCCAGCATCGAGTGGCCGAAGCCCGACGGCGCATCCAGCGGCACGCTCATTCAGGGCTCCGCGCGTTGACGGTGCTCGGCGCTGCAGTAAACGCCCTTTTTGCCCTGGACGACATCGGATGCCGGTACATGCACGGCGCACAAGGCACAACGCACCATGTCCAGCGGCTCCGGGGGGGGCTTGGTGTTTTGCCGACGCAGTTTGGGGTCTGATTGGCGGTTGGAGCGCCAGAGCCAGATGCAGGCCAGCACCACCCCAATGATCAGATAGAACTTCATAGAGACCGCCCGAGAATGATCTCCATGACAAAGCGTGACCCGATATACCCCAGCAACAGCAGCCCGGACCCGATATACAGAACCCGTACCGCCCGCTTGCCACGCCACCCAAAACGCGCCCGGCCCAGCAACAGAATGGCAAAGGTAAGCCAGGACAACACGGAGAACACGGTTTTGTGGTCCCACTTCAACGGGGTGGACGAACCGTAGAGCTGCTTTTCAAACAGAACGCCCATCAACAGGGTTGCTGTCAGCAACAGGAAGCCGGCGCCCACAAACCGGAAGGTCAGGCGCTCCATGGTCAGCAAGGGCAGACCGCTGTGAGGGTCACTGCCCTGGCGGATGCGCGCTTCGGCCCGGGTCATGAACCAGGCGTGAACCACGGCCACACCAAACAAGCCGTAGGAGGCGATCCCCAGGGCCCAGTGCATGGGCAGCCAGGTCGAGGTGGATGCGCGCAAAGGCGTGCCGGGAAACAGGGCGGCCAGCAAGACCGCAAGCGCGCCCAGCACCGCCAGCGTCCAGCGCGTCTGCAACTGGGGAAACACATGGCTCTCGATCGCGTACACGGCCGCCACCAGCCATGTGGTGACTGACAAGGCCGGTGCAAAGCCAAAGCGGGGTTCATCCCCAAACAGGCTCCATGCCAACACCAACCCATGCAACAGCCACGCCACCCACACGGCTGAGCGAGCCACCCAGGCCCCCAGCCGCGAGGCGCCCACCGCCGACACACCGTAGGCAATGGCCGCACCCAGCGCGAGGGTCAGGCTGAGGGGGGAAGCACTGGCTAAAATCATGGGTACAGTTTAGCGTTTTGCATATTGCCAATCTCTGTTGGCACCCAACCAAGGTTCCGTTGACCGGAATACTCCCTATGGCTTCCGCCCTTACCGACAAACTCTCCCGCCTCGTCAAGGAAATTCGTGGCCAGGCGCGCATCACCGAGGCCAATGTGGCCGACATGCTGCGCGAAGTGCGCATGGCCCTGCTGGAGGCCGACGTGGCCTTGCCCGTCGTGCGCGACTTTATTGCCCGCGTCAAGGACAAGGCGCTGGGCCATGACGTGCTGGGGTCGCTCTCGCCGGGCCAGGCCCTGGTGGGCATCGTCAACAAGGAACTCGCCATCACCATGGGCGAGGGCATCAGCGACATCAACCTGGCGGCGCAACCCCCGGCCGTGATCCTGATGGCGGGTCTGCAGGGCGCCGGTAAAACCACCACCACGGCCAAGCTTGCCAAGCACTTGATTGAGAAGCGCCGCAAAAAAGTGCTGACGGTGTCCGGCGACGTGTACCGCCCGGCCGCTATTGAGCAGCTCAAAACCGTCACCGCCCAGGCTGGCGCCGAGTGGTTCCCCAGCTCGCCGGACCAAAAGCCCGTCGACATTGCGCTGGCGGCGCTGGACTACGCCAAAAAGCACTTCTTTGACGTGCTGCTGGTTGACACGGCCGGTCGTCTGGCGATTGATGAAGCGCTGATGCGCGAGATCAAGGATTTGCACGCGGTTCTGAACCCGGTGGAGACCCTGTTTGTGGTCGATGCCATGCAGGGCCAGGACGCGGTCAACACCGCCAAGGCCTTCAAGGAAGCGCTGCCGCTCACCGGCATCATCCTGACCAAGCTCGATGGTGACTCACGCGGTGGCGCGGCACTGTCGGTGCGTCAGGTCACCGGGGCGCCGATCAAGTTTGCCGGCACCAGCGAAAAAATTGACGGTCTGGAGGTGTTCGATGCCGAGCGCCATGCCGGGCGCATCCTGGGCATGGGCGACATCCTGGCGCTGGTGGAGCAGGTCACGGCGGGCGTGGACGTGGCGGCGGCGCAAAAGCTGGCTGCCAAGATCAAGAGCGGCGCCGGGTTTGACCTCAATGACTTCCTGGCCCAGATCCAGCAGATGAAACAGATGGGCGGCCTGTCCAGCCTGATGGACAAACTGCCCGCGGGCATGGCGGCCAAGGCCGGTCAGATGGACATGGACCGCGCCGAGAAAGACATCAAGCGCAAGGAAGGCATCATCCACAGCATGACGCCGCTGGAGCGCCGCAAGCCCGATCTCATCAAGGCCACGCGCAAGCGCCGCATTGCCTCGGGCGCTGGCGTGCATGTTCAGGAAGTGAACCGCATGCTCAAGGAGTTTGAGCAAATGCAGGACATGATGAAGAAGATGAAGGGCAGCGGCATGATGAAGATGATGAAGCGCATGGGGGGCATGAAAGGCATGCCCAAGATGCCGTTTTAAGCCAGCCAGAGTTTTTTTGATGAAATCGGCCTGTAGCCCACGTCAGACGTGCACATGTCGCTATTAAATTGATAGTAAATTTTGGGGCGCTGGGTCCATGTTCGCGTGGTCAGCGCCCTGCGCTTTTGTACCCGTTCACAGCCTTGGGCTGCACTTGATCCGAGCATGACCACTTCACCTGCAACCGCATCCTTGTCCACCGGCGTTGGCGACCCCATCGTCAGCGTGCGCGGCATTGGCAAGACCTACGCCAGTGGCTTCCAGTCACTCAAGCACATTGACCTGGACATCCGGCGGGGCGAGATCTTTGCCCTGCTCGGGCCCAATGGGGCGGGCAAGACGACGCTGATCAGCATCATCTGCGGCATCGTCAACGCCACAACCGGCACGGTCATCGCCGACGGGCACGACATCCGGCGCGACTACCGCGCGGCCCGGGCCGCCATCGGGCTGGTGCCGCAGGAGCTGCACACTGATGCCTTTGAGTCGGTCTGGGCCACGGTCAACTTCAGCCGCGGCCTGTTCGGCAAGGCGCCCAACCCCGCTTACCTGGAAAAGGTGCTGCGGGATTTGTCGCTGTGGGACAAGCGCGACGCCAAGATCATGACCCTGTCGGGTGGCATGAAGCGCCGCGTGCTGATTGCCAAGGCACTGTCGCATGAACCCAAGATTTTGTTTTTGGACGAGCCCAGTGCGGGCGTGGATGTCGAGTTGCGGCACGACATGTGGCGCATGGTGCGGGAACTGCGCGACCGCGGCACCACCATCATCCTGACCACGCACTACATCGAGGAGGCCGAGGACATGGCCGACCGCATCGGTGTCATCAACAAGGGCGAACTGGTCATCGTGGAAGACAAGCTGGTGCTGATGCGCAAGCTCGGCAAAAAGCAGCTCACGCTCACCCTGCAGCACCCCATGACCCAGCTTCCCGCGGGCCTGGCGGCCTGGTCGCTGGAGCTCTCGGCCGACGGCCACACCCTCGTCTATACCTTTGACACCCAGAAGGAAGAAACCGGCATCGCGGCGCTGCTGCGCACGCTGGGCGAGCACGGCATCGACTTCAAGGACCTGCGCTCCAGCGAGAGTTCGCTCGAAGATATTTTTGTCAGTCTGGTGCACCAGCCCAAGGAGGCCCTCGCATGAACCTGCACGGCATACGCGCCATTTACCGTTTTGAGATGGCGCGCACCTTTCGCACCGTGATGCAAAGCATCGCCGCGCCGGTGCTCTCAACATCCTTGTATTTCATCGTGTTTGGCACGGCCATCGGCTCGCGCATGGGGGACATCGATGGCGTGAGCTACGGCGGCTTCATCATTCCCGGACTGGTGATGCTGTCCCTGCTCAACGAGAGCATCTCGAACGCCTCGTTCGGCATCTACATGCCCAAGTGGTCGGGCACCATTTACGAGTTGCTCTCGGCCCCGGTCAACTGGATCGAGGTCTTGCTGGGTTACGTGGGCGCGGCGGCCACCAAGTCGGTCATGCTGGGCCTGCTGATCCTGGGTACGGCCCGTTTGTTTGTGCCCTACGAGATTGCGCACCCGGTGTGGATGATCGGTTTCCTGTTGCTGACGGCGGTCACGTTCAGCCTGTTCGGTTTCATCATCGGGCTGTGGGCCGACAGTTTCCAGAAGCTGCAGGTGGTCCCGATGCTGATCGTCACGCCGCTCACCTTTCTGGGCGGGGCGTTCTACTCCATCAACATGCTGCCCCCGCTGTGGCAAAAAATCAGCCTCTTCAATCCGGTGGTGTACCTGATCAGCGGCTTTCGCTGGAGCTTTTACGGCGTGGCCGACGTGAACATGGCCGTGAGCGTCGGCATGACACTGGCGTTCCTGGTCATCTGCATGACCTTCGTGTGGTGGGTGTTCAAGACCGGCTACAAGATCCGCAACTAGCGCTCAAACCGCCAGCGGCACATCCTGGGTCAGCACCTCGCCGCGCAGCGTGAAGGTGCGGGTTTCGGTGATGTTGACGTCCACCAATTGGCCGATCAGCCGGGGCTGGCCAACAAAGTTCACCACCCGGTTGCACTCGGTGCGACCCATCAGCTCAGAGCCGTCGCGCTTGGACGGCCCTTCCACCAGAATGCGTTGCACCGTGCCCAGGCGGCTCTCGGAGATGCGCTTGATGCTGTCGTTGATGACGCCTTGCAGGTGGTGCAGGCGGCGCAGCTTCACCTCGTGCGGCGTGTCGTCATGCAGATTGGCCGCGGGCGTGCCGGGGCGGGGGCTGAAGATGAAACTGAAGGAGTTGTCAAAACCCACGTCGTCAATCAGCTTCATCATCTTGTTGAAGTCGTCCTCGGTCTCACCGGGGAAGCCGACGATGAAGTCGCTGCTCATCGCCATGTCGGGGCGAATGGCGCGCAGCTTGCGCACGGTGGATTTGTATTCCATGGCCGTGTAGCCGCGCTTCATGGCCATCAGGATGCGGTCCGAGCCGTGCTGCACCGGCAGGTGCAGGTGGCTCACCAGCTTGGGCAGCTTGTCGTAGGCCGCAATCAGTGACGGCGTGAACTCGTTGGGGTGGCTGGTGGTGTAGCGGATGCGCTCGATGCCGGGGATGTCGGACACGTATTCCAGCAGCGTGGCAAAGTCGGCCAGTTCGGCCGTATCGCCCATGGTGGAGCGGTAGGCGTTCACGTTCTGGCCCAAGAGCGTGACTTCTTTCACGCCTTGGTCGGCCAGACCGGCCACCTCGACCAGCACGTCTTCAAACGGGCGCGAGACTTCTTCACCACGGGTGTAGGGCACCACGCAGTAGCTGCAGTATTTGGAGCAGCCTTCCATGATGCTCACAAAAGCGGAGGCACCCTCCACCTTGGCGGGTGGCAGGTGGTCGAACTTTTCAATTTCGGGGAAGCTGATGTCCACTTGCGGGCGGTTTTGCGCATCCCGCGCGGCCAGCATCTGCGGCAGGCGGTGCAGGGTTTGCGGGCCAAAGACCACGTCCACATAAGGCGCGCGCTCGATGATGGCCGCGCCTTCCTGGCTGGCGACGCAGCCACCCACGCCAATCAGCACGCCTTTTTTCTTCAGGTGCTTGACGCGTCCCAGGTCAGAAAACACCTTTTCCTGGGCCTTCTCGCGCACCGAGCAGGTGTTGAACAAAATCAGGTCGGCCTCGTCCACGTTGTCGGTGGGCTCATAGCCCTGGGCGGCGTTCAGTACATCGGCCATCTTGCCCGAGTCGTACTCGTTCATCTGGCAGCCGAAGGTTTTTATAAAGACTTTTTTGCTCATGGGAATACTTTATTAAATGCTATTAAATTAATAGCTATATGCGCACGTAGGACGTGGGCTAGAGGCCGATTTCTTATAAATTTTGGAGCGCCTGCCAGGCCCTGCCCGGCTACTGCTGGGGAAACTTGGGCAGCTGGTCGAACGGGGTTTTGCCGTCATCGACCTTGGGTTTGTTGGCGTCGGAGCTGAAGACATAGTTGCGCACCGACTCCATGCCGGCGCGCTTCACCTGCGCTTCTTCCGGGCTCAGGATCCACGCCTCGTGAACCATGCCTTGCGGGTCGGTCACGTAGTTGACCAACACGCGGCTGCCCACCAGGGTGCCAGACATCACCAGGGCATTGGTGACGCCTTTGATGCGCGCGCCCGGCGAGAGGCGGGTGGCCGTGCCGTTGATCAGCACAGCAGGTGGCGCGGTAACCTCCAGCATGCCGCGTTTGGCGGCGGCTGGAAACTCACGCACCAGCGCTTGGGCGAAGGCCGGTGCGGGGCTCAGCGCGGCAGTGCCCGTGATGACGAGCATCGCCAGAAGCCCGGCGAGTGGTGTTTTGAAGCAGCGGTTCATGGTGTACATCCAGAGGCTGAGGGTTGGGAGTCGTTCAGGGTGCGCGGTGCTCACCCTGGCTAAAACTCATTGTAAATCAATCACTTGCGTGAAGGGCTGGTGCGCAGACCTATTGACCCCGGGCCGCCACGGCGCGCAGCTTGTCTTTTTTGCTCGGTCGTTTGCCCTTGATGCCGCCGTTGGAGGGCGCGCTGGGCTCACCGTCGCTCGGCACCGTGGCGACCGCCGTTTCAACCGCCTCGAAACCTTCGACGCTTTCGAGCGGCAGGCTCAAGTCCTGGCGCTTTTCAATCAGGCGGAAATGCGCTTCGGTGTCGGCGCTGACAAAGCTCACCGCCAAGCCGCTTTCCCCGGCCCGCCCGGTGCGCCCGATGCGGTGGGTGTAGTCCACCGCCGAGCGGGGCAGGTCGTAGTTCACCACCACCGGCAGCTGGGCAATGTCCAGGCCGCGGGCGGCGACATCGGTGGCAATCACCACCTTCAGGCGAGAGGCCTTGAAGTCCGCTAGCACCTGCGTGCGCTTGCCCTGGCTCAGCTCGCCATGAAACGGCTCGGCGTAGATGCGGGCCTTGCGCAGCTTGTCGGCCACCATCTCGGCGGCGTGTTTGGTCGCCACAAACACCAGCACGCGGGTCCAGCGGTTTTGCTGAATCAGGTGGCGCAGCAATTGGGTGCGTCGTCCGGTATCCACTGCGATGGCCCGTTGGGTGATGTCCGGCGTGGTTTCAGGTGCAGGCGCCACTTCAACGCGAACCGGATCGCGCAGCAGGGTTTGCGCCAGGGCCTGCACCGCGGGCGGAAAGGTGGCAGAGAAAAACAGATTTTGGTGCTTTTCTGGCACCAGGCGCAGCACGCGGTTGAGTTCTTCGGCAAACCCGAGGTCCAGCAGGCGGTCCGCCTCGTCCAGCACCAGGGTGGACACGCTGCCCAGATGGAGCGCGTTGTGGTCCACCAGGTCCAGCAAACGCCCGGGCGTGGCCACCACAATGTCGGTGCCGCCGCGCAGCCGCATCATCTGCGGGTTGATGGACACGCCACCAAACACGATGGACACCTTCACGGCCCGGGGCAGATGCTGCGCCAGTTCGCGAATCTCCTCACCCACCTGGGCGCACAACTCGCGCGTGGGCACCAGGATCAGCGCGCGGACCCGCCGGGGGCTTTCCAGCGACGCGTTTTCAAGTTGTTGCAGCAGGGGCAGCGCAAAAGCCGCCGTCTTGCCGGAGCCCGTTTGCGCCGAGCCCAGAACATCGCGGCCCAGCAGGGCGGCCGGAATTGCCGCTGCCTGGATGGGCGTGGGCGCCAGGTAGGCCTTGGCACTGACAGCGCGCAGGAGGGCAGGGGACAAACCCAGTGAGGAAAATGGCATGGACGGGCGCTTTTTGGAGAGAGGTGGGGCCGACAGGGCTCAATGCGCGGCCCGTTTCGGCAGAGGGCGGGCCTGAAAGAGGTGCGCGGTAACCCTGCATTTTAAGCTGTCTGGCCTTCTGGGAAGGCCAGGGGGGATAATCAGCCCCTTGCGAATCGAACCCAGCAGGGGGAGATCAGACAGATACAAAGGCCATTGTGAAAAAAACATTCAAATTAAACATCGAAGGTAAAAACCGTGATCGCGTGCTGGAAGCCGTCAAACACGAGATCCGGAAATACGTCAAGCGCCAGCGCCGCGTGCCCTTGCCCGAAGGCGTGGACTATTGGGACTTTGACTGCAAATTTGGTGTCAGCGAAGATGTCGCGGTCGTTGTGCACTTCGCCACCATCACCGGTTTGATCGACGGGGTGGCCCAAGAGGGCGGTGAGCAGTTTTACCTTGAGTTGCTGGCCAAAACAGGTCATCGCACCGCCAAACCGGCCGATGCGGTCGACTTGGACCAGGACGAATAAGTCCGGATCACGACCAGCTCAAGACATAGCGGCTTGATGATGAGTGAGAACCCGCCCCTGATCTTTCTGGACTTTGAGTTCAGTGAGGACGAGCAGGGCTGGGGCACCTTCGACGCAATGGCTTCCACCGGGCCCCAGCAGGTCGCCGTGGTGCGCACTGAAATCGCGCAGGTGCTGGCATGGGCGCATGCGTCCTTCCCTGACATGCGGGCGCCGTTGGACGAGGGCGGTGAGTGGGATTTCAACCTGCAGGGCCAGCAGGAGTGGTCGGCCCACGAGTCCTTTGATTTTGACGAACACTCGGGGCGAATCACCAGCCACCTTGACCCGACCGGGCCGCCACGGCATACGGTTACCTTGTCCCTGAGCGGCAGCCCGCAGTTTTGCGAGGCGTTCAGAGCCGAGTTTGCCCCCGACTGACCCCGCCCCCGGTGCAAGCCCAGCCGGAGGTGCGCCGTGCAGGCCATTTGCACAGGCAACAAAAAACCCGCAGAAGCCGGGGCTTGTGCGGGTTTTCAAAAAACTTGGTGGTGATAGGTGGATTTGAACCACCGACATCAGCATTATGAATGCTGCGCTCTAACCAACTGAGCTATATCACCAACAGGCCAGAATTATAGCGGCTTAAACGGGCGCGCTTCAGTGGTTGCCGAAATTTGCTTTTCGCTTGTTCACAAAAGCGTCCATGCCTTCCTTTTGGTCTGCCGTGGCGAACAGGGCGTGGAACATGCGGCGCTCGAAAGCCACGCCATCGCTCAATGAACCTTCAAACGCCCGGTTGACGGACTCTTTGGCCGCCATGGTGGCAATTTGGGAGAACTCGCTGATCATCAAGGCGGCTGCCAATGTTTCTTCCATCAGCTTGTCCAGCGGCACCACCCGGCTGACCAGCCCGGCGCGTTCGGCCTCCACCGCGTCCATCATGCGGCCGGTCAGGGCCATGTCCATGGCCTTGGCTTTGCCGACGGCGCGCGGCAGGCGCTGTGTGCCGCCTGCGCCGGGAATCACGCCCAGCTTGATCTCGGGCTGGCCAAAGCGGGCGTTGTCCGCGGCGATGATGAAGTCGCACATCATCGCCAGCTCGCACCCACCGCCCAGCGCAAAGCCGCTGACGGCTGCAATGACGGGCTTGCGGATGCTGCGGATTTGTTCCCAGTTGCGGGTAATGTAGTCGCCCTTGTAGACGTCGGCAAAGGTGTAGGTGGCCATGGCGCCAATGTCGGCCCCGGCGGCAAACGCCTTTTCGCTGCCCGTGACGACCATGCAGCCAATGGCCGGGTCGGCATCAAAGGCTTTGAGGGCGGCGCCCAGTTCGTCCATCAGCTGGTCGTTCAGCGCGTTGAGCTGTTTGGGGCGGTTCAGGGTCACGATGCCCACTTTGTCGGCTTCGGTGCGAACACTGATCATTTCGTAGTTCATGGGGCTTTCCGGGTTTTTGCAAAACATGCACTATAGGGCCAAGTGAAGTCAGGGACCTGACAGTCCGCTGGTGCCGAGCCACTGCCCCAGCAACTTGTGGTCGCGCCCCACCAGTCGCCAGGTCGTCACGGCCTTGGGCAGGGTCAGGCTGAGTGTCAGCAAGCGTTTGTCACGGGCCACCAGGGCGCCGATCTTTGTGACGGTGCCCGCGTAGAGCAGCAGGTCATCGAGCTTGTTGATGCGCCAGCGGGTGGCTAACTTGCCGTTGCCGGTGTCGATGCCCAGCCACTCGTCGCCTGACGCAAATCCGGCACGCTCCGCCGCACCGCCCCGCAGGACGACCTTGATCTGAAGCCCGGCGCTTTCGCTGACCCGCAGACCCAGCCGCTGTGCGATCTGGGCCGGTTCTTCCAGTACCACAATGCCATGCGCCTCCAGCAGGGGTTTGAGGGGCAGGTCGGTCGTGCCATGCACCCAGCGTGCGATTTCTTTCGCGAAGGAACGCCCGGAGAGTTCGGTCACTACACTGAGCAGGTCGCCTTCCAGCATGGGGCCGCCCTGGCAACGCAGCCACAGGGCGCGCATCACGGCGTCCAGCGTCGTTTTGCCTTCCCGGCGCAAGGTCAGGTCCAGGCACAGGGCCACCAGGGCACCTTTGGTGTAGTAGCTCACCGTGGCATTGGGTGTGTTTTCGTCCTGGCGGTAGTACTTCACCCACGCATCAAAGCTGGCCTGCGCCACGCTTTGCACTTCACGCCCCGGCGTTTGCAGGACCTGGTTGATGGTTTTGGTGAGCAGTTTCAGGTAGGTGGCGTCATCGATCAGACCGGCACGGCGCAACAGCAGGTCGTCGTAATAGCTGGTGAATCCCTCAAAAAACCAGAGCAGCTGTGTGTAATTTTCGCCACCGTAGCTGTAGTTGGCAAATTCGGCAGGCCGCAGGCGTTTGACATTCCAGGTGTGGAAGTACTCATGGCTGATCAGCCCCAGCAGGGTGGTGTAACCGTCGGATTGTTTGGGCTTCGCGGTCGGCGCCGCATTGGCTGGAGGCTTGAGTGCCGGATTGTCAATGCGGGGCAAGTCCCGGCGGGTACAGATGAGGGCGGTGGAGTTGCGATGCTCCAGCCCGCCATAACCGTCGTCCACCGCGTTGAGCATGAAGAGGTAGTTGGCATGCGGGGGCTTGTTTTTGGACCGGGCGCCCGTTTTTTCGCCATGCCAGAACTGCATTTCGGCTTCGCAAATGGCCTGGGTGTCGGTGAGCAGTCGCGCGCCATCAAAACTGGGCGGAGCGCCAGCCACCACAAAGCGATGCGGTATGCCGCCCGCCGTGAATTCGCCGCGCCAGAAGGTACCCATTTCCACCGGGCAATCCACCAGTTCATCGTAGTTGGCGGCGAGGTAGGTGCCGAAGCCGTTTTTTGTCACCTTTTGGGCCGTCAGTCCGGTGGCGACTTGCCAGTGGGGCAGTGATTTGTCCTGGATCAGTGTCAGTTCGTGCGGTGCCGCCTCTTGGCCTTCAACGCGCAGGCACAGGCTGGTGCCATTGAAGAAGCCGCGGTCGGCGTCCAGCCAGGCGGTGCGCACCGAGTTGTCAAAAGCGTACACCTCATAGCTCAGCACCAGGGGCTTGCCCGTGGCGCAGGCAATTTGCCAGCTGCATTTGTCCAGTTGCGTCAGGGGCACGGCTTTGTTGCCCTGGCGCGCCTGCAGGCCCTGCAGGTTTTTGGAAAACTCGCGCACCAGGTAGCTGCCCGGAATCCACACCGGCAGGCTCACACCCTGCAATGTCGTGGGCTGCGCGATGGTCAGGGTGACATGAAACAAGTGGGCATGCAGATCCCCCACCCGCACGAGGTAGCCAACCGCTGCGGCCGACATCAGTTTTTAGCCGCAGTCAGGTGTTTTTCGACTTCGGCTGCACCAATGGCGCCGGGCACCCGCGATCCGTCCATGAACACCAGCGTCGGTGTGCCGGTGATCTTGTACTTGCGCCCAAATTCGATGTTGCGCTCCAGTGACGCCGTGTTGCAGGTCGCATTGGCGGGGGACTGTTCGCGCACCATCCAATCTTGCCAGGCCTTGGCTTTGTCCTTGGCGCACCAGATGTTTTTGGACTTTTCATTGGAGTCTGCGCTGAGGATGGGGTACAAAAACATGTGAATCGTCACGTTGTCGACTTTTTGCAGATCCCGCTCAAACTTTTTGCAGTAGCCGCAATTGGGGTCTTCAAAAACGGCGAGCTTGCGCTTGCCGTTGCCCCGCACGATCGTGAACGCGTCTTTGAGCGGCAGCGCGTCGAAGCTGATGGCCGTCAATTTGTCCACGCGCTCTTCGGTCAGATTGCGGCGTTGTTTGGTGTCAAACAAATTGCCATGGATCAGGAAGTTGCCTTCGACATCGGTGTAGTAAATTTCGCTGCCGTTGACACGCACCTCAAACAGGCCGGGCATGGGGCTTTTGGAAATTTCGTCAATTTGCTGAAGCTGGGTAATCCGTTCACTCAGGTTTTTGCGGATGGTGGCTTCCTGCGCTGATGCGCCCAGGGAGAAGGCCAGCGTGGCCGTGATCAGCGCGAGTTGAAGTCGTTTCATTGTCATCCAGTCAATTATTTAAAACCCATGGCTTGCCGGGCGACCCATTGCTTGATCAGGCCGCTGCGCTCAAACCCATTCATGCCCCAGTTCCGAGCCGACTGCCACAGGCCGCCGTGCTGCGAAAACAACTGCTGCAGGCCGTCCATCGCGGCCCCCATCGTCAATGTTTCTGCCTTGCGCGAGCGCTCGTAACGCCGTAGCAGCTTCTCATCGTTCACGCCTCGCCAATACGCCCGTTCGTGCAGCGCGGTTGCCAGGGTGGCCACGTCCGCCAGCCCCAAGTTCAGGCCTTGACCCGCCAGGGGATGCACGTTGTGCGCCGCATCACCGGCCAGCGCCCATGCCTTGCCTTCATGCAGACCGGCCCAGCGGGCAGCCTGCGCCATCTGCAGCGGCCAGGCGCGACGTTTACTGCTCAGCGTGAGTTGTCCAAGGCAACCCTCGCTTGCCGCCTGCAGCTTCTGGCAAAACGCCTCGGGGCTGTCGTCCAGCAGCGCTTGCGCACGGCCCTCTTCTACTGACCACACAACGGCCACGGAGTTCCCCTGGGCGCCCCCCATCGGCAAAAAAGCCAGGATTTCGCCCTGATGAAACCATTGGCGGGCGACTTGGCCATGGGGCAACTCACAGTCCAGACGCACAGCAATTGCGTGCTGGTGGTAGGGCGTGACATCAAAGTCAATGCCAAATTCCGCACGGGTGCTGCTGGTCTTGCCCTCGCAAATGACGGTCAGGGTGGCGGCCCGGGGGGTCTCCAACAGTTCGATCTGGGGCTGAAAGCGCACCGCCTCGGCCAGTTGGGCTTCGAGCACCGGCACGTCCACAATCCAGGTCAAACCGGGGACGTGAAGGTCGGAGGCCTTGAAGTTCACCTCGCCCCCGTCATCGCCCTTGACCTGCATGGCCAGCACCTCGGTGGCATGTTCGGCATCGGGCCAGCAACGCAGGGATTCGAGCAGGCTGCGGGATTTGGCGTTCAAGGCGTAGGCCCGCACGTCGGTGGTGGCTGGCAACTGGCCCTTGGGGGCCAACGCGGTGGGCGACACCAAACCCACACGCAGACGCTCGCGGGCCAGCAACAAAGCCAAGGTGCGACCCACAATGCCGCTGCCGCGGATGCAAATATCTAAGGGTTGAGTCATGCCTGAGATTGTAGGAGGCAGGGCAAAATCCGGGACCATGCCATTGTCTGGAGACCATTCTGTGAACGAAACAACTCTTATACCTGCCGGTGATGTCAGCGCCCGGATCGCCCGGCTGTTTGTGTACCCGGTCAAATCCTGCGCGGGCGTTGAAGTGCAGGAAGCAGTTCTCACGGAAACCGGGCTGGAATGGGACCGTGCGTGGATGCTAGTGGACGCCCATGGCGAATTTGTGACACAACGGGAGTTGCCCCGTCTGGCGCTGGTGCAGCCGCAACTCAACGCACGCGAGCTGGTTCTGCACGCCCCCGGCATGTCAGCCCTGCACCTCGCTTTGGAGGGGGCCCGTCAGCCCGCGATCGTCAAGGTCTGGGGCGACATGGCGTCTGCGTTCGATGTAGGGGATGTGGCTGCGACATGGTTCACGGACTTCCTGGGGTCGAGTGATGGCGGTGTCTCTGGAGCGAACTTGCTGCTTTACCGGCTGGTGCAGTTTGATCCCGGTCACCGGCGTTTGTCCAGTCTGAAGTGGACCCACGGCGTCGAGGCGCTCAACCAGTTCAGCGATGGCTTCCCGCTGCTGGTTGCCAGCGAAGCGTCGATGGACGGCCTGAATGACAAGCTGCGGGCCGCCGGGCACGGGGCGGTGGGGATGGAGCGTTTTCGCCCCAATGTGGTTTTGTCGGGGTTACTGTCGCACGATGAAGACCGGCTGGACTTGATGCACGTGGACACGGGCGGCACGCCGGTGGTGCTGAAGCCTGTCAAGCCGTGCCCGCGTTGTCCTATTCCCAATATCGATCCACAAACTGCCTTGAGCAGCCCGGATGTGGGTGACACCCTGCAGACTTACCGGCAGGATGCCCGGGTGGGCGGTGCCGTGACCTTTGGCATGAATGTCATTGTGCTGAGTGGCGTGGGGGCTGTTTTGCGCGTGGGGCAGGCGCTCTCGGCGGACTTTGATTTTGGGTGAATTTCGGGTAAAAAAACCGCCGAAGAGCGATCGGATGCCCCTTTGTTGAAGTATATGTAACAAAATGATTCATACTAGTTACAATTTAAACCCGTGTTGCCTCTATCCAGGTAAAAGAGCCGCGGCAAATTAATTAAATTTATAAGGACTTGCGCGATGAAATTGAGCAAATTAGTTGGTACGTGGGCAGTTTTCAGTGCCTTGTGTGCAGGTTCCACTGCCGCCTTGGCGGCACCGGTGACTGTCTTTTCTGATGATTTCAGCAGCAACCAGGGCTGGACCTTGGGCACGAACTGGCAAATCGGTTCAACCAGTGTCAGCCCATCAGCGGTTGGTAGCGGTGACCCTGCACTGGATCACACCGCCACCAGTGACAATGGTGTTCTGGGCGCAAACTTGGGTGGCAACATTGGTGCGCCAGATGGGCTGCATGGCTTTTACTATGCCACCAGCAAGGTGTACAACTTGTCTGGCGTGACGGATGTCAATCTGTCGTTTTACCGCTGGTTGAATTCTGACTATGACCCCTACATGACGAGCCAAGTTGAAGTCTTCAATAGCAGTGCGTGGCAGGTGGTTTACACCAACTGCTGTATCGGCGGTTCAGGTTATGTAAATGATTCGAGCTGGAATTTGAACTCTTTCAATGTGTCGTCTGCCGCCGACAACAATGCCAACTTTCAGGTTCGTTTTTCATACGACGTGACGAGCGGTGGTGTCTACACCATTGGTGGCTGGAATGTGGACGACCTTGCTATTACGGGTAACGTGCCTGAGCCTGGTTCACTGGCGTTGTTGGGCTTGGGCTTGGCTGCCCTCGGGATTAGCCGTCGCCGCAAAGCCTAACTGCTGATTTTTGTTCTGAAAGCCCGGCGGTGACCCGCCGGGCTTTTTTGCGTCTTCGTGCATTCAGGCGAACGCCAAACCCGCTCAGCATTCGATCACGCAGGATGCGCCAGTCTGCGGCCGCAGCTCTTTTCAGCAGGGATTCGCTGATCATTACAATTGACATCCATCTTCCAGGGCTAAACGAGGACAAAACTTTGCAGGAATGCGGTGTTTTGCCGGTTTGGTGTTGATCTTTTTTACCCCGTCATGTGGCGCGGGTCCGGCACTTCGACGATGCCCACATGGGGTTCGAAGGTGCAGGTTGGGTATTGATAACTAAGGATTTTTATGAAATGTGGCATCGTGGGCTTGCCCAACGTCGGTAAATCGACTTTGTTCAACGCCCTGACCAAGGCTGGCATTGCGGCCGAAAACTACCCCTTCTGCACCATCGAGCCCAATGTGGGCATCGTCGAAGTGCCTGACGCGCGCCTGGATGCGCTATCAAGCATCGTCAATCCTCAAAAAGTGCAGCGTGCGATTGTGGAGTTTGTGGACATTGCCGGTCTGGTGGCGGGTGCCAGCACGGGCGAAGGCCTGGGCAACAAGTTTTTGGCCCACATTCGTGAAACCGACGCCATCATCAACGTGGTGCGCTGCTTTGAAGACGACAACGTGATTCACGTCGCTGGCAAGGTGGACCCGATTTCTGACATCGAAGTGATCCAGACCGAACTGTGTCTGGCCGACTTGACCGCGGTTGAAAAAGCCCTGCACCGCGTCACCAAGATCGCCCGCTCGGGCGACAAGGAATCCATCAAGCTGGTGGCGATTCTGGAGAAATGCCAGACCGCGCTGAACGAAGCCAAGCCGGTGCGCACCTTGGAGTTCAGCAAGGAAGAGTTGCCGCTGCTCACGCAGTTTTTCTTCATCACCGCCAAGCCCGCCATGTTTGTGGCCAATGTGTCGGAAGACGGCTTTGAGAACAACCCGTTCCTGGATCGCCTGAAAGCGTACGCGGCCAGCCAAAACGCGCCGGTCGTGGCGATTTGCGCCAAGATGGAAGCCGAAATGGCCGACATGGACGACGAGGACAAGAAAATGTTCCTGGCTGAACTGGGCCAGGACGAGCCGGGCCTGAACCGCCTGATCATCGCCGCCTACAAGCTGCTGGGCCTGCAGACTTACTTTACCGCCGGTGTCAAGGAAGTGCGCGCCTGGACCATCCATGTGGGCGACACCGGGCCACAGGCCGCGGGCGTGATTCACACCGATTTCGAGAAGGGCTACATCCGTGCCCAGACCATCGCTTTTGACGACTTCATTGCCTACAAGGGTGAGCAGGGCGCCAAGGATGCGGGCAAGATGCGCGCCGAAGGCAAGGAATACGTCGTCAAGGATGGCGACGTGATGAACTTCTTGTTCAGCTCCTGATTTATAAGAAAAGTGCCTGTAGCGCACGTGTAGTGTGCGAAGGTAGCTATTAATTTAATAGCAAATTTGTCTGGAGTCAGGTGCCAAACATGCCCATGAGGGCGGTTGTCATCAGGGTATAGCGGGCCAGTTTGCCAATGGCCATGTACCACAGGCAGGGCCAAAACGGCAACTTGAGCCAGCCTGCAACGCCACACAACGGGTCACCGATGATGGGGAGCCAGGCCAGCAGGCAGGCCTTGGGACCGATGCGCTCCAACCAGTCCAGCGCCCGGAGGTGATGTTTGGAGTGCTGATAACGATTGACCACCTTGTGGGAGGCCAAGCCCATGGCCCACGTCACCGCGCCGCCCAGGGTGTTGCCGATGGTGGCGATCAGGATGCTTGGCCACAGAAGCTCCGGACTCAGCTTGACCAGCCCGAAAACCACCGGCTCCGAGCCCAGGGGCAGCAAGGTGGCAGAAATAAACGACACCACGAAGACCGTGCTCAGGCCGAACTTGGGCAAAGCGAGCAGTACGAGCAGGTGATCTATCCAGGCGTCCATGGGTGCGTGAGTATAGGCAGGGGCTGGCGTTTCAATTGCTGAAATATTAGGCAGTTAGAATCCATCCTTGGCGATTTCCCGCCACCCCCCTGTCTCTCGAACCCTGGTTGAACGCCGCCTTGTTGATTTGTTCGCATGAACATTGGTCCCTTTACGCTCGCCAATCCTTTCTTTGTCGCCCCCATGGCGGGGGTGACTGATCGGCCGTTTCGCCAGCTTTGCAAGAAGCTGGGCGCGGGCTACGCGGTGAGCGAGATGGTGACGTCCCGGCCTGATTTGTGGAAGACGCTCAAGACCTCGCGCCGCGCCAACCATGAAGGCGAGCCGGGCCCGATTGCCGTGCAGATAGCCGGCACCGAGCCGCAAATGATGAGTGACGCCGCGGCCTACAACATCGACCGGGGCGCGCAGATCATTGACATCAACATGGGTTGCCCGGCCAAGAAGGTGTGCAACAAGTGGGCCGGCTCCGCCCTGATGCAGGACGAAGCGCTGGCGATGTCGATCGTGCAAGCCGTGGTCGCGGCCTGCGCACCGCGGGGGGTGCCGGTCACGCTCAAGATGCGCACCGGCTGGTGCCAGTCGCAAAAAAATGCCGTGGTGCTGGCCCGGGCCGCCGAGAGCGCGGGCGTGCAGATGATCACCGTGCATGGCCGTACCCGGGAGCAGGCTTACACGGGTCACGCCGAGTACGACACCATTGCCGCGGTCAAGGCTGCGGTGCGCGTGCCGGTGGTGGCCAATGGCGATATCGTGTCGCCCGAGAAGGCTCTGCAGGTGCTCGCAGCCACCGGCGCGGATGCCGTGATGATCGGCCGCGCGGCCCAGGGGCGGCCCTGGATTTTTCGGGAGATGGCGCATTTCATGGCCACAGGCACCCATCTGGCGGCGCCGCTGGTGGCCGAGGTCAAGCAGTTGCTGTTGGACCATCTGCAGGATCACTACACGCTGTATGGCGAGTTCAGCGGTGTGCGCACAGCGCGTAAACACATTGGCTGGTACGTCAAGACCTTGCCGGGCGGCGAAGACTTTCGGGCGCGCATGAATTTGATAGAAGACTGCGGCGAGCAGGCCCTGGCCGTGGCTAATTTTTTTGATGAACTGAACGAGCGCATGGACCGGATTCCGGACGTCGTCTCCAGTGACTACACGGGCGAAGAAGAAAAGCAGATGGAGACAGTGCAATGAGCAAAAAACACATCCAGGAATGTGTACGCAGCAGTCTGGAGGGCTACCTCCAGGACCTGGGCGATTCGGATCCTGATGGCATGTACAACATGCTGGTCCATGTCGTGGAAAAACCCCTGCTTGAAGTGGTCATGCAGCACGCGGACAACAACCAGTCCAAAGCTGCCCAATGGCTGGGTTTGAACCGCAACACACTGCGCAAGAAATTGCTTGAACACAAGCTGATCACCTAGCCCTTCTTTCGCCGCTCCCTGGCCCGCGCCGGAGGTGTTGGCCCCCCTTTTTTATTACTGATTGATTCTTTTAAAACTCCATGAACGCACTCTTATCCGTCTCTGACAAAACCGGCATTGTTGAATTTGCACAGGCCCTGCATGCCATGGGCATCAAGCTCATCTCGACTGGCGGCACCGCCAAGCTGCTGGCCGAACAGGGCCTGCCCGTCACGGAAGTGGCTGAAGTCACCGGCTTTCCCGAAATGCTGGACGGGCGCGTCAAAACCCTGCACCCGCTGGTGCATGGCGGCCTGCTGGCCCGTCGCGATGTGCCCGAGCACATGGCCGCGCTCAGAATGCACCACATCGACACCATCGACCTGCTGGTGGTCAACCTGTACCCGTTTGAGGCCACGGTCGCCAAACCCGGTTGCACGCTGGAAGACGCGATTGAAAACATCGACATTGGCGGCCCCGCCATGGTGCGCAGCGCCGCCAAGAACTGGAAAGACGTGGGCGTGTTGACCGACGCCTCACAGTACCCGCAGGTGCTGGCCGAGCTCAAGGCCGATGGCCAGATCAGTCTCAAGACCAAATTTGCCCTGTCCGTGGCCGCGTTCAACCGCATCAGCCAGTACGACGGCGCCATCAGCGACTATTTGTCGTCCATCAATTTTGAAGAAGGGGCCAGTACACCGTCGCGCCAGTTGTTCCCGGCGCAATCGAATGGTCAATTCATCAAGCTGCAAGACTTGCGTTATGGCGAAAACCCGCACCAGCAAGCGGCTTTCTACCGCGACGTGAACCCCGCCGCGGGCTCGCTCGTCACCGCGCAGCAACTCCAGGGCAAGGAACTGAGCTTCAACAACATTGCCGATGCCGACGCAGCGTGGGAATGCGTCAAGAGCTTTGACGCCAGCAAGGAGGCTGCCTGTGTCATCGTCAAGCACGCCAACCCGTGCGGTGTGGCCGTGGGTGCTGATGCGCTGGCGGCCTACAGCAAGGCGTTCCAGACCGACCCCACCTCCGCGTTTGGCGGCATCATTGCCCTCAACTGCACGCTGGACGAGCGCGCCGCGCTACAAATTGCAAAGCAGTTTGTCGAGGTGCTGATGGCCCCTGATTTCACGCCTGAGGCGCTGGAAGTGTTCAAGACCAAGGTCAACGTGCGCATCCTGAAAATCAGCCTGCCCGCGGATGGCAGCCAGGGTCGCAACGCCATGGACATCAAGCGCATCAGCTCTGGCTTGCTGATGCAAACGGCAGACAACCATGAGCTGACGCTGGCTGACCTGAAAGTGGTCACCAAAAAGCAGCCTACCGCGGAGCAGTTGCAGGACTTGATGTTCGCCTGGAACGTGGCCAAGTACGTCAAGAGCAATGCCATTGTGTTTTGCAAAGACGGCATGACCATGGGCGTTGGTGCCGGTCAAATGAGCCGTTTGGATTCCGCCCGTATTGCCAGCATCAAGGCGCAGCACGCCAACCTGTCACTGGCAGGCACGGCGGTGGCGAGTGACGCCTTCTTCCCGTTCCGTGACGGTCTGGACGTGGTGGTCGACGCAGGCGCGACCTGTGTCATCCAGCCGGGCGGCTCCATGCGCGATCAGGAGGTGATTGACGCGGCCGACGAGCGTGGCGTGGTCATGGTGTACACCGGTGTGCGTCATTTCCGTCATTGAGTTGACCGCACGGTCGTAAAAAAAGCGGCTCATGGCCGCTTTTTTTACATCAAATTAGGCTGTAGCCCTCGTCCTACTTGCGCAAGTAGCTATTATTTTTATAGCAACTTCCTGTCAGTCCATTCAGCGCCAGTGTCCGCGATGGCCACCGCCGTAATAGCCGAAATCCAGGTTGATACCTACCGGTGGGTAATAAGGGCGGGTGGCGTAACGCGGTGGCTGTGCCACATAGACCTGCTCGGTATAGATCTCTTGCACCCCTGCCGTGGGCTGCGCATAGGCTGGCGCCGTGGCTTGGGGCTGGTTCACGCCGACGGGCGTGATCTGCAGCTGGACGTAGGGACCGGGGTCGTTGGGCATTTGCACCGCATACTGCTTGCCAGCGTACTCGTACACCACGTTGTAGCCCGCGTTGCGGTTTTCATAGAAGTTCTGGGTCGCGCAGTTCTGCACGTTTTGCATCTGGGTCGGTCCATTGCCTTCCACCCGGTCACCCAGGATGGCACCACCGAACATACCTAACATGGTTGCCACGGCGCGGCCACCGCCTTGACCCACCGCGTTGCCCAGGGCGCCACCGGCCACCGCCCCCATCACCGCACCGGCGCCTGACCTGGGTGTTTGGCTGAGCACCTGCTGCGTCGTGCAGACCTGGCGTGGCACGCCGACCTGCTGAACCACGGGCGTGGACGAGATGACCCGCCCCATCTCCTGGGCGACACAGGCGCCCGCACCCCATGCCAGCAGGATAGGCAAAACAACAGTCTTCAAGAGGTGGGCAGGGCGAGGTGTTTTCATGAAAACAGTGTAAGACGCGGCTGTCATTTCCCCGTGTCCATGGGGTAAAGAAAGCGTAACGTCCCCGTTACAACCGGATCAGAGCTTTTTAAAGACGTTGCGGGCCACATCAATGGTGGTCGCAATGTCAGCATCGGTATGGGCGGCGCTGACAAAACCGGCCTCGTACAGGGCAGGGGCAATGTACACGCCGCCGTCAAGCAGGCCGTGGAACAGCTGGTTGAAGCGGGTGCTGTCGGTTTTCATGACCTGGGCGTAGTTTTGCGGCAGGGCGTCGAACAGGAAAAACCCGAACATGCCGCCCTCACTGTCACTGCTGAAGGACACGCCCTCGGCCACGGCAGCCGCTTTCAGGCCGTCAGCCAGCGTGCGGGTCTTGTGCGACAGGGCTTCATAAAAACCGGGCTTTTGTATTTCACGCAGAGTCGCCAGTCCGCAGGCCGTGGCCACCGGGTTGCCGCTGAGCGTACCTGCCTGGTACACCGGGCCCATGGGCGCCATGAGTTCCATCACGGCCCGTTTGGCCCCAAAGGCCGCCAGCGGCATGCCGCCGCCAATGACCTTGCCCATCACGGTCATGTCCGGCTCAAAGCCGGGAATGTCACGGGCGTAAACGCTTTGTGCCCCGCCCAGGGCCACCCGGAATCCGGTCATGACTTCGTCAAATATGAGCAGGGCGCCGTATTCCGTGCACAACTCGCGGCAGCGTTTCATGAAGGGCACGGAGGTGCGCACAAAGTTCATGTTGCCGGCAATGGGCTCGATCATCAGACAGGCCAACTCGCGTCCATGCAGGACAAACGCCTCTTCGAGCTGTTCCAGGTTGTTGTATTCGAGTACCAGCGTGTGTTGCACCACCTCGGGCGGGACACCTGCACTGGTGGCATTGCCAAAGGTCGCCAGCCCTGAGCCCGCCTTGACCAGCAGCGCATCGGCGTGGCCGTGGTAGCAGCCTTCAAACTTGATCAGCTTGCTGCGCCCGGTGGCACCGCGCGCCAGCCGGATGGCGCTCATGGCCGCCTCGGTGCCGGAGCTGACCAGTCGAACCATGTCCATGGAAGGCACGAGGCGCAGGATTTCCTCCGCCAGTTCCACTTCGCGCTCGGTGGGGGCGCCGAATGAAAAGCCTTCCAGCACGGCGTCCTGAACGGCTTTGACCACGGCAGGGTGGCCATGGCCCAGAATCATCGGGCCCCAGGAGCCGATGTAGTCGGTGTAGCGCTGGCCATTGGCATCCCAGAAATAGGCGCCCTCGGCGCGCTGGATGAAGCGCGGCGTGCCGCCAACGGCCTTGAAAGCCCGAACCGGGGAGTTGACGCCGCCGGGGATCACCCGCTTGGCGCGTTCAAACAAGGTCTGGTTGTTGTCAGTGTTTTGTGTCATTGGGGTGGAATTCCAAAAGGTCAATAGGGGACAGGGGGTCAGCGGCGTCGCCGGTTTCGACATCGTCTTCAGGCTGCGCCCAAAACAAGCGGTCGGGCACGATGTTGCCCATGCCGGGCCGGAAACCACCTTCCAGGCAACGGTCCAGATAGCTCAGGCCTTCCGTGAACGATTCGGTCAGGTCGGTGCCACTGGCCAGCAAGGCCGCCAGGGCCGCGGACAGCGTGTCGCCAGCGCCTGAAAATACGGCCTCGAAGCGCTCGAACTTCTCGCTTGCCAACACGGTTTGCGCGCTGGCCAGGACGTTGTCGATGAATTGGTCCGGCAAGGGCATGCCTGTGACCAGTGTGTAGGGGACGCCATATTCCTGCGCCGCCCGCGCAATGTCCCGGGCGCCGGGGCTGCGCTCGGTGCTCCAGTCCGGCAGCAGCCAGCGCCACAAGGTACTGTGGTTTCCTATCAACACCGTGGTTTGGGGCAGTATCAATTCCTTGAAAGCATCCAGGTACAGGTCAATCTGTACTTCATCCCACCAGGACAGGTCGGGCATGTAGGCCACCAGGGGGACGTCGGCGTAGTCGGTGGCAATGCCGGCCACGGCACTCAGGTTTTCCGGAGAGCCGACAAACCCGACCTTGATCACCTGAACCTGCACATCCTCCAGTACGGCGCGGGCCTGCTCTGTGACGGCCTCGTCATCAAGACAGAAGTGCTCAAAGATCTGGGCTGTGTCGCGGGCGTAAGTGCCGGTCAGAATGGGCAGGGCATGCGCGCCTACCGAGGCGATGGCGGTGACATCTGCCGAAAGTCCCCCCGCGCCGCTGGGGTCGTTGGCGTTGAACACCAGGACACAGGCGGGTTGTGATGTTTGTAGTTCTTCTTCGTCTTTTGGGGGGGGTGTGGGTGCTTGCATGGGCGGGCCTGTGTTCTTATTCAGGCAGAATATCGCAGGTTGTGACGAGCAGCGTGTAAATCGCGCCTGTTGTCATTGTTCAATGATTGCATTCTATTTGAAGGCCCCGCAAGCTGTGATCGAATCTAAAACGTGGATGTGTCTGATCTGTGGCTGGATATATGACGAAGAGGCGGGGGATCCCGAGCACGATGTAGCCCCAGGAACACCCTGGAGCGCAGTGCCAATCAACTGGACCTGTCCAGAATGCGGTGCCCGCAAAGAAGATTTTGAAATGGTGCAGATTTAAGTTCTGACGCCCCGGATGTTGGCCATTCCTTTTTTTAATCGTCAGTTCAGGAGCATTGCCTTGTGAATACGACTGGATCGACTCTCAAAATCATGGTGATTGATGACAGCAACACCATTCGTCGCAGTGCCGAGATTTTCCTCAAGCAAGGCGGTCATGAAGTCGTCCTTGCCGAGGACGGCTTTGACGCGCTGGCCAAGGTCAACGATTGCCAGCCGCATCTCATTTTTTGCGACATCCTGATGCCCCGCCTGGATGGCTACCAGACTTGCGCCATCATCAAGCGCAACGCCAGGTTCTCTGGCGTGCCCGTCGTCATGTTGTCGTCCAAAGACGGCGTTTTCGACAAAGCGCGTGGCCGGATGGTCGGCGCGCAGGATTATTTAACAAAACCGTTCACAAAAGACCAGTTGTTGCAGGCTGTTCGGCAGTTTGGCACAGCGTCGCAAGAGGTAATTTGATGGCTATTCATAATGTGTTGATCGTGGACGACTCGAAGACCGAGTTGATGTTCATGACGAATCTGTTGCAAAAAAATGGCATGACGGTGCGAACTGCCGAAGGGGCTGATGAGGCTTTTCGCCGGTTGTCCGAAGAAAAGCCGGATTTGATCCTCATGGATGTGGTCATGCCCGGTCAGAACGGTTTTCAGTTGACCCGCTCCATCAGCCGCTCGCCAGAGTATGCGGGCATTCCGATCATCATGTGCACCAGCAAAAATCTGGAGACCGACCGGGTGTGGGGCATGCGCCAAGGCGCCCGCGACTACATCACCAAGCCGGTCGATGCGTCCGAGCTGATGCTCAAGATCAAGGCCTTGGGCTGACATCCGCACGATCGCATGGCAAATCGCGAAGCTCTTCGAGAACTCCAGACCCGACTGGCCAGCCGACTGAAGGTGGCGCACTCCGAGGGGGTGTCGCCCTCATGGCTGGCGGTCAGGGCGGGCGAGGCCAGTTACCTTTTTCCGCTGGCGCAATCGGGTGAGATATTCTCGCTCGCGCCGATTCAGGCAGTGCCCTACTGCCATCCCTGGTTCATGGGCGTGGTCAACCTTCGTGGTGGTCTGTATGGCGTGGTTGATCTGGCGAGTTTCGCCAGCGATCGCCTGTCACGCGTGCGGACCGAGCAGTCCTTGTCCGAGTCCAACCTCATTACTTTCAATGGCGCTCTGGAATTGAACTGCGCTTTGATGGTGGATGGCCTGGCCGGTCTGCGCAAACGTGAGGCGTTTTCTGAAGCTGTTGCCCCCCCCGCCGGGTCGCCGAGTTATTTTGGACTCCGGTTCACCGATCTCAGCGGAAAGTTCTGGCAGGAAGTCAACCTGCAGTCCTTGTCCCAACTCCCCGAATTTCTCGGCATTAGCGCGTAAGTTTCTATCTAAGGTTTCGTCATGTCCGTCGTCGATCAACTGAAAAATCTGTTTGCAAAAAAAGCGCCTGATGCCGAGCCGGAGTCGCGTTTGAGTCTCGGGATGCCTGACGCATCGCTGGACATGAGCGCAACCCAGCAAATGCTGCTGGATTCCGAGGCGGCCTTGCGGCAAAAGACCGACGGCGGCCATGTTGACATGATCGCCTTGCCCGTGCTGGGCAAGAAGACGGTGGTTCAGCATCAACGAATCCTGTCCGTTCTGTTGGGCCTGTCGCTGGTCTTGCTGGCTGGCGTCACCTTGTTCGCCTTGAGTCAGGGGGACAAAGCGGCACAGCAGATTGAGGCAACCGGCAATGCGCTGATGCAGTCGCAACGCCTGGCAAAAACGGTCTCTCAAGCCTTGGTGGGCAATGCGCAGGCATTTCCGGATGTGTCTGAAAGCGCGGGCGTGATGACCAAGTCGGTCCACGGATTGCAAGTCGGCGACGAAAAAATGGCACTGTCCCCCTTGAAGGCTGACTACCAGCCGCAGCTGGACAAGATCATGCCTTTGGTTGAACGCGCTGAAAAGAATGCTGCGACGGTGATGTCGCAGCAAAAGATCTTGACCCAGGTGGGTGCCGCGCTTCGTTTGATCAACCGGCAGTCGTCAGACCTGCTGGCCATTGCCGAGACCGTGACGTCTCTCAAACTGCAGCAAAACGCGCCCGCCACGGAGATATCGGCTTCCGGCCAGTTGGTGATGTTGACGCAGCGTATTGGCAAGTCGTCCAACGAGTTTTTGACCATCGAAGGCGTCAGCCCCGAGGCCATTTTTCTGCTTGGAAAAGACCTGAATTCCTTCAAGGAGATTTCACAAGGCTTGCTGGACGGCAGCGCCGAGTTGCGTCTGAACGCATCCAAAGACCCGCAGACACGCGAGCAGTTGGCTGCCTTGATCAAGGTGTTTGAGGAAACGCGCACGCAGGCCGGTGCAATTTTGGGTAACTTGCAGGGGCTGGTTTCAGCACGTGAGGCACAAGTCTCCATCCTGGCTGACAGCGACCCGCTGCGGAAAAACCTGGAGGAGTTGCAGGGGCAGCTGTCCTCCAGCAGCGGACTGGGCGTCCCCACCTTGTTGACACTGCTGGGTGCCGCCCTGTTTGCGCTGGTTTGTGCGGGCGGGCTGTCCTACGTGCAGCTTCTGGACAGTCGCAAGCGTCAGGTTTCGGCCGAGACCCAGCGGATGGATGCCAAACGACTTGAGCAGGACGCCAAACGGGTGAACGACGCCAACCAGGCGGCCATTTTGCGGTTGATGAATGAGTTGCAGACCGTCGCCGAGGGCGATTTGACACAGGAAGCAACCGTGACGGAAGACATCACGGGCGCCATTGCTGATTCGGTGAACTATACGGTTGAAGAGTTGCGCTCCCTGGTGGGCAGCGTGCAAAGCACAGCCGCCCGCGTGGCGCAAACCACATCAGAAGTGGACGCCACATCGACCGAATTGTTGGCCGCCTCCAATGAGCAGTTGCATGAAATTCGTGAAACGGGCCGCTCTGTCGTGGAAATGGCATCACGCATCAATGAGGTATCGGTGCAGGCGCAGGAGTCGGCAACGGTTGCCCGCAAGTCACTGGAAGTGGCGAAGGTGGGGCTGGACGCCGTGCAAAACGCGATTGGCGGCATGAATTCGATTCGGGATCAGATTCAGGAAACCTCCAAGCGAATCAAGCGTTTGGGCGAGTCGTCCCAGGAAATTGGTGAAATCACCGAGTTGATCTCCGACATTACCGAACAAACCAACGTGCTGGCTTTGAACGCCGCCATTCAGGCTGCGTCGGCAGGGGACGCTGGACGAGGCTTCTCTGTGGTGGCGGAAGAGGTGCAGCGTCTGGCTGAGCGCTCCGCCGATGCGACTCGCCAGATTTCTGCACTGGTCAAGGCGATTCAAACCGATACGCAGGATGCCGTAGGCGCTATGGAGCGTTCAACCCAAGGGGTTGTCGAGGGGGCCAAGCTGTCTGACAATGCGGGCACAGCCCTGACCGAGATTGACCAGGTGTCGCGACGACTGGCCGATCTGATTGAGCAGATTTCGAGTTCGACCTCCAGGGAGGCCGGTTTGGCCAATGTGGTGGCTGACAATATTCAGCACATTTTTGCGGTGACCGAGCAGACCGGTGAAGGCACTCGTTCCACCGCTGCACAGGTTCGTGAGCTCTCGAAAATGGCTGAGGAATTGCGTCAGTCTGTTGCCCGGTTCAAGATTGTCTGATCCCGGTCCGTCTGTATTTGCTACCCCCAGGAGTGCACGAACCCATGCAATCGAACGCTGCCCTGACTGGCGACCTTGAAACACAGAGCAATGACCTTGGCCCCTTGGCATGGGTGCTTGATGAGTTGCGAAAATCGTTGGAAGGCTCGACCAAAACCCTGCGCCGCTTCGTGCGTGATGCGGAGTTGGCACGTGGTTCTGACCTTGCCGAACTGGATGCCAGTCATTTGCGTATTGCCCGTCAGCAATTGCACCAGGCCGTGGGCGCACTTGAGATGGTGGGTATGCCTGCGCCCGCCAAGGTCCTGCGTGCAATGGAGGCTTTGGCACAAAAATTTGTGCAGCGTCCTGAGCTGTGCAGTGACGACGCCGCCAACAAGGTCGAGCGGGCCAGCTTTGCATTGACGGAATATCTGGAGGGCGTCCTGAAAGGAAAGAAGGCGTCGTCCGTTGCCCTGTTTCCTCAATACCGTGACGTCTTGGAGCTGGTGGGTGATGACCGTGTACACCCGGCCGATCTGTGGCCCTTGAATTGGCGCTGGATTGATATGCCGCTGCCCCGTGAAGAGGCGGCGCACACCTACGATTCAGCCGTCCGGGCGCGACTCGATGGGCTGGTTCTAAAGGTCGTCAAATCGGGTGATGTGGATGCTGCGAAGGCGATGTGCGGCATCAGCCTGGGTTTTGCGGCGGCGCAAAGCACGCTCGAACCCCGGGTTTTCTGGAAAATATGCGCCGCTTATTTTGAAGCCGCATCACAAGGCCTTTGTCCTAGCGATGTGTACGGCAAACGGGCTGCTTCCCGCATTCTTCTGCAGTACAGAACATTGGCTCGCGGTGAACCGGAAATCTCCGATCGTTTGGTGCAAGACTTGCTGTTTTTTTGCGCGCAGGCTGTACCCGCGCGCGCCAGTGATGCGCCCGTGTTGGCTGCGGTGCGGGCGGCCTACGGCCTGACCCAGAACAAACCGTTTGACTACGAGACACCCCAGTTCGGACGGTTCGACCCGGCCTTGCTGGTACAGGCCCGCAAGCGCATTGCCGCGGCGACCGAAACCTGGTCCGCCCTGGCCGGTGGAGATACCAACCGGTTGAAAGTGGCTACGGACCAGTTTGCGCAGGTGACCGATCTGGTGACGAAGCTGCATCCCGAAAGTGCTGCTTTGGCGCAAGCCTTGACCCAGGCGATTGAGGCCACCGCACGCTCTGGCGCGGCGCCAGCACCTGCGCTGGCCATGGAGGTGGCTACCGCCGTGCTGTACCTGGAGGCGGCCTATGAAGACCTTGACCCCACCAATTCCCAGATGGCCGAACGCAGTGCCAACCTGGCCCGGCGGCTTGCGCATGTCAATGCTGGCGAGCAGCCTGAGCCATTGGAGGGCTGGATGGAGGAGCTCTACCGCAGGGTCAGTGACCGCCAGACCATGGGCAGCGTCGTTGACGAACTGCGCACGACACTGGGTGGGATTGAGAAGTCGCTTGACACGTTCTTTCGCAATCCCCAGGACAAACTTCCTTTGCACGAAGTGCCCAGCCAATTGGCTCAAATGCGAGGGGTTTTTTCAGTATTAGGCCTTGATCAGGCTGCGTTGGCGTCGTTGCGCATGCGCAGCAGCGTTGAGAATTTCCTGGTGGACCGGGCTGATGTGGATGCCGTTGGCAGCGTTGTTTTCGAGAAGCTGGGGAATAGCCTGGGAGCGCTCGGGTTTTTGATCGACATGTTGAGTTACCAGCGCGAGTTGGCGAAAAAACTGTTTGTCTATGACGAAGAACGGGGGGAGTTCAAACCCGTCATGGGCCGCGAGAAGGCGGCTGAGGTCATGGTGGAGTCCGTGATTCCGGTGGCGGCCTTGTCCGAGCCAGAACCTCAGACTGTCGCGCATGTTGAGGCCGTCATCGAACCGGCTCATGAGTCGGTGGTTGAGCCCGAGGCAGAGGTCGTGCCGGAGCCTGTTGCGCTCGTAGACGCTCCAGACGATGATGAGATTGAATTGAAGGATATTTTCCTGGAAGAGGCGCGAGAAGTCGTGCAGACTGGCATCGTCGCCATTCGCGATTTGGCCCAGGATCCAACGGATTTAGGTCACCAGACGACTTTGCGACGGTCCTTTCACACGCTCAAAGGCAGCGCGCGCATGGTGGGCCTCAACGAGTTTGGCGAAGCCGCCTGGTCGATGGAGCAACTGCTCAATGCCCGTTTGGCCGAGCAAAAGTCGGCCAGCGATGAAATGATTGCGCTGTCAGGCAAGGCCATGCATGGGTTCGGCCGTTGGGTTGAGGACATCGCCGCAGGCGTGGACGACCAGTGGCACGCACCGGCGTTCCGTCAGGCGGCCGATGCACTGCGCCTGTACGACGAATTGGTGGACATCGTTTTTCCTGGTGAAGAGCCGCATATCCCGTCTGCGGAGGATTCAAAACATCTCGATTTTGTTGCGACGCTGATGCCTGAATTTGTCGCCACCCAAATGGTGGACTTTGGCGAGACCCAGACGATTGACGACTCCCGCTGGATGATCAATGACGAGGTCATCCTGCCGTTTGAAGAGTCATCGCACACGCAATCACTGGATCTGGATGACTTCAATTTTGGCGATTTGCCTGAAGCACCCCAGATCTCCGTCAGGGCGGCGCTCGCACCAGAAGAGCTTGTAACCCTGCCATCCGAGATTGCAGAAGTCGTCAGCGTAGCCGCTGAAATACAGCCCGAACGTGTGACCGGACCGGAGACTGATTTTGACCTTGACCTTGACCTTGACCTTGATCAGGGGGAGCCAATGTCCGTTCTGGCTGAGCTTGATATCCCGGCGATGCGTGATATCGCGATGGACACCGAGGCGCAAGAGTCTGTCAAGGTCATTGGCAGCTTGCACATTGACATTCCGCTTTACAACGTTTACCTGAATGAGGCCGATGAATGGTCGCGCCGCCTGCTCACGGAGCTCAATGAATGGGCGCTGGAGTTGCACGAGCCTGTTTCGGACACGGCGGTAGGACTGGCGCATTCCTTGTCGGGCAGTTCCGCGACGGTCGGGTTCAGTGCCTTGTCGGACATATCGCGTGCCTTGGAGCAGGCTCTGCTGCATGTGCAGTTGCACGCGCAGGGTATGCCCGAACATGCCCATATTTTTATTGCTGCGGCAGAAGACATTCGGCGCCTGTTGCACCAATTCGCGGCCGGTTTTCTCAAGCACCCGGACCAGAAGCTGCTGGACGCCCTCAAAGCGATCCTGGAGATTGAATTCCCCTCCATGTCTGGCGCTGTGACGATGCCACGAAGCCTGGAGCAGTGGCTGGAAGCCGCCGATCTGGATGTGCCTGCGGAGACTGATTTCGCACAAAGCCTGGATTTTGATTTGGGTGCGGCCAGCGAAGCGGTCACGGAATCACCGGCGTTTGACCTCAGCTATAAGGCGCCACTCTTTGAGTCGAGTCCCGCGGCTTCGCTGGTGGACAACGAGGACGATGATTTCGATGTGCTGGATGCACTGGACGTCGATCTTTTCCCCATATTTGAGGAAGAGGCACTGGAATTGTTGCCCCAGTTGGGTGGTGCGCTGCGTCAATGGTCGGCGCGGCCCGACAACCTGGGGGCCCGCAGCGAGGTGTTGCGGCTGCTGCACACGCTCAAAGGCAGCGCACGGCTGGCCGGAGCCATGCGCCTGGGAGAGATGACCCACCGGATGGAGTCCTCGATCGAGGACATGGGCATTGAATCCCTGACTGCCGCGCAGTTGGAGCCTTTGCTTTCCCGTTTTGATGCCATTCAAGCCCATTTTGACCATTTGCGCGCGACACCTGAGCAGGCCTTGAGCTTGCCAGAAGCGGGTCATGATGTGCAGGAGGTGCCCGCTGCAGCGCCTGCTGTCAAAGCGGTGCCAGCTATCGTCACGCCAGCGTTGGCTATTCCTGCGCCCGCACAACTGGTGGGCTTGTCCCGTCCTGTTTCCAGCCAGACCGTGCGGGTTCGTTCCCAGTTGCTGGACCGCATGGTGAACCAGGCGGGTGAGGTCATGATCACCCGGTCACGGCTGGCGGCGCGACTTGGGCAGTTGCGCGGGTCTCTGGATGATTTGACGGGCAATCTGGACCGCTTGCGCAACCAGTTGCGTGACATTGAGCTGCAGTCCGAGTCCCAGATGCAATCAAGGCTGGCCCAGACCAAGGACTCTGTACAGGGGTTTGACCCTCTTGAATTTGACCGTTTCACACGGGTGCAGGAACTCACCCGGATGATGGCTGAATCGGTGCACGACGTGGCCACGGTGCAGCGCAACCTGCAGCGCACCGTTGAAGGGACCGAGGATGACCTGATTGCCCAGGCCCGACTGGCCCGCGAGTTGCAGCGCGATTTGCTACGCACCCGCATGGTCGAGTTTGAAGGTATTGCCGAGCGCCTTTATGGTGTCGTTCGTCAGGCCGCCAAGGACGCTGGCAAGCAGGTCAGGCTGGACATCGTGGGCGGCTCCCTGGACATGGACCGGGGTGTGCTGGAGCGTATGTCGCCCGCGTTTGAACACCTTTTGCGCAATGCGGTGGCCCACGGTATCGAAGATCCTGCCGTGCGGGTTGACGGGGGCAAGCCCGCCGTGGGCACCATCACCATCAATCTTCACCAGCAAAGCAACGATGTGACGGTCGAATTTAGCGACGATGGTGCAGGTCTTGACCCCAAGCGGGTGCGGGAAAAAGCACTGGCTCAAGGACTGATCGCAGCAGACCAGGTGTTGTCCGATGCCGAGGTGGTCAACCTGATTTTCACACCTGGTTTTTCAACGGCATCACAAGTGACGGAGCTTGCCGGACGTGGCATCGGACTGGATGTTGTGCGTTCCGAGATCAATGCGCTGGGCGGCCGAATTGAAACGTCCAGCACCAAGGGCGAAGGAACCCAATTCAAGCTCGTCCTGCCGCTGACCACCGCCGTCACCCAGGTCGTGATGCTGCGCATGGGCGAGTTGGTCGTGGGCGTTCCGTCCAACCTGGTTGAGATGGTGCGCCGGGTGTCGGCTGCCGAGTTGGCGCGCTCTTATGAGGCGAGTGTCTTCGAGTTCAATGGTGAGAAGGTGCCATTTTTCTGGGCGGGTGCCTTGTTGCAGGCGTCGGCCAGGAGCAATGAGACCACGGCCAAAACACTGGCGATCGCGGTTTTCCGGAGTGCGGGCCAACGCGTGGCCATGCACGTGGATGAGGTCCTGGGCAACCAGGAGGTGGTGGTTAAAAACCTGGGTCCCCAGTTGTCACGCTTGCCCGCCCTGGCCGGTATGTCCGTGCTGGCATCGGGTGCCGTGGTCCTGATCTACAACCCGGTGGCGTTGGCCACGGTGTACGGGGAGCAGGCGCGCGACATCCGGCGCCTGGCCGATCAGGCCGAAGATCTGTCGGCTCAGCTGGTGCCCGCCGCCAACACTGCAGCGGGCCGGGTGCCACTGGTGCTGGTGGTGGATGACTCCATCACGGTTCGGCGTGTCACGCAGCGTCTCTTGAAACGCGAAGGGTTCCGCGTGGCGCTGGCCTCGGACGGCTTGCAGGCGCTGGAGCGTTTGAAAGAAGAAATTCCTGCGGTGGTGTTGTCCGACATCGAAATGCCGCGCATGGATGGCTTTGATCTTGCGCGCAACATTCGGGCGGATGAGCAACTGCGTGACCTCCCCATCATCATGATCACCTCGCGGATTGCAGAGAAACACCGCGAGCATGCGCGGGCGTTGGGGGTGGATCATTACCTGGGCAAGCCGTACTCCGAAGACGAACTGATTGGCTTGGTGCGGCAATACTGTGCGGCGCGGGTTGAGGCCTGAATACAGGTCTAGCCCACGCAGATCCTTCATAGCTTGCTATTTAATCAATAGCAAACTATGGCCTCAAGGTGTTTGCAGCGACTTCTTGACGACGGCATACCTTTGCAGCGTCAAGGCCCGTGCTTCATCGTGTGCCACGATGGGTGCGGGGTAGTTTTTGCCCAGGATCACGTCTGCCATCTGTAACTCCAGCGGCTTCGCGGTCCAGGGGGCGTGGAGGAGCTTGTTGGGCAGCTTGCCGAGTTGGGGCAGGTAACGCCGGATGAATTTGCCTTCACTGTCAAACTTTTCACTCTGGCTCACCGGGTTGAAAATCCTGAAATAGGGCTGCGCGTCGCAGCCGCTGGAACTGACCCATTGCCAGCCGCCGTTGTTGGCGGACAAGTCAAAATCATTGAGGTGCTGGGCAAAGTATTTTTCACCCCAGCGCCAGTCAATCCCCAGGTCTTTCACCAAAAAGCTGCCGACCACCATGCGCAGGCGGTTGTGCATATAGCCAGTCTGGTTGATTTGGGCCATGGCCGCATCCACCAGGGGATAACCGGTGCGTCCTTCGCACCACGCCTGGAAAAGAGTTTCGGCGTGTTCCCCTTGTTCCCAGGCTATGGCGTCGTATTCGGGCTTGTAGGCGCCTTGAACCACGTGCGGAAAATTAGCCAGAATCTGGACGTAAAAATCGCGCCAGATCAACTCGCCCAGCCAGGTGGCTGCCCCGCGGCTGCCTTGAATCTGCCGCTGCAGGGCGGTGGCGGCCAGCTGGCGGATGGACACGGTGCCAAACCGCAGGTGCACGCTGAGGTAGCTGGGGCCTTTGACCGCAGGAAAATCTCTCGTCTCATGGTAATCGTCCATGCGCTCGAAGAAGTCTTCAAACAAAGCGCGTGCGCCGGAGGCGCCAGTGGGAATCTTCAGCGCGCCCAGGTTGGTTTTTTCGAACCCGATCTCGGCCAGTGTTGGCACAGGCAGCTGCATGCCTGGGGGCCGTGTTGCCAGGGCGGTGCCATGCGGTGAACTGTCATGGGTACGCAGATGTTGGGGGGCGACAGTAGCCAGCCAGTTGTTCTTGTAGGGGGTAAAAACGCCATAGGGCGTTCCTGACTTGGTCAGTATCTCGCGCCCCTCAAAAACCACATGGTCTTTGCAGGTGCGCATGGCAATCCCGGCGTCCGTCAGCGCAGCCAGGACCTGTGCGTCGCGTGAAATGGCCTGCGGCTCGTAGTCGTGCGCCGCAAAGACGGCTTGCACGTTCAAGGCTTTCGCCAGCGCGGGAATGTCCTCACTGGCTTGCGCATGGCGCACGATCAGGCCTGCGCCCGGTTGGCCGCTCAGGGCCCGCAAGGCGTCATCCAGGTCACACAACGACTCCCGGATGAACTCCACGCGGCGGTCGGCGCGGGGCAGGGTGTCCAGAATGTCCCGGTCAAAGACAAAAACACAGTGCACCTGCCGGCAAGCATGGAGTGCCATGGACAGCGCCGCATTGTCTTGCACCCGCAAATCGCGGCGGAACCACATCAAACCTGTCTCGAATTGCTTGCTCATGATCACCGTTTAAAATCGTTGTATGTCTGGAGATTTTGCCCTTACCAACCTCACCAATCATTTTTTGATTGCCATGCCCGGGCTCAAGGACGAGGTTTTCTCCCGCAGCGTGGTGTATGTGTGTGAACACAGCGCGCGTGGGGCTTTGGGGCTGGTGATCAACAAGCCGGGCGACATGAAAATGACCAGCCTGTTTGAAAAGGTGGAGTTGCCACTGGGGCGCGCCGACCTGATCGGTGCTCCCGTGTTCCAGGGCGGGCCGATCCAAACTGAACGGGGTTTTGTGCTGCATGAGCCCATTTTTGTGGGGGCGGACAAACCGGCCGAGTCGGTTTACGCCTCCACCATGATCATTCCGGGCGGTCTGGAGATGACCACGTCCAAAGACGTTCTGGAAGCCTTGTCCTCCGGCGCCGGACCCCGCAAGGTGCTGGTGTCGCTCGGTTACTCGGCCTGGGGCGAGGGCCAGCTGGAGTCTGAGCTGTCGGACAACAGCTGGCTGACGGTGGCCGCTGACAACAGCGTCATCTTTGACACCCCCGTGGAACAACGTTACGAGCAGGCCTTGCAGTTGCTGGGTTTTGAGTCCTGGATGCTGTCGCCTGACGCGGGGCATGCATGAGCGACCAGGCCCAACCCGCGCCGCTTGTTGTCCCTGCCGGCCTGCAAACTTTTCTGGCGCTTGATTTCGGTATCAAGCGCACCGGTTTTGCCGTGGGCAACCGCCTGATGCGCACGGCCCAGCCACAAGGCACCATTGCAGCCGAGGGCGATGCGCGCTTCGTCAAAATTGCGCAGCAATTGAAGGAATGGCAACCCGATGCGCTGGTGGTGGGTGTGCCTTTTCACCCCGATGGCGCGGAACATGAAAACACCTTGCGGGCACGCAAGTTTGCCCGCCAACTGCACGGCCGCTTCAAGCTGCCCGTGTTCGAGGTGGACGAACGCTACACCACGACCGAAGCGCTGGAGATGGGCGCCAAAGACGCGGACGCTGCGGCGGCCTGCATTATTCTGGAACAGTTTTTGAGGAGTATTCCATGAGCTCACTGGAGTTGGACGCCGAGGCGTTGTACCTTGAGTTACTGGCGGGTGTACGCGCCATGTTTCGTCCCGACATGAAGTTGGTCGGGGTGACCTCGGGCGGCACCTGGCTGGGCGAGCGCCTGCAGCGCGACCTGAATTTACCGGGCAAATCCGGCGTGATCTCGTCCAGCATGCACCGGGACGACTTTGCCCACCGTGGCATGACCGCCGGGGCGCAGACGCAGATTGATTTTGACGTGAACGAGGCGCACATCCTGCTGCTGGATGACGTGCTGTTTACCGGGCGCACCATCCGCGCCGTGATCAACGAGCTGTTTGATTTCGGGCGGCCTGCCAGCGTCAAACTGGCCGTGCTGGTGGACCGGGGCGGCCGCGAGTTGCCCATCCAGGCCGATGTTTATGCCACCCGTGTGGCTCTGCCTGTCACCCAGTCTTTGGCCTTGGCGCGCAGCGACGCCGGGGTGTTCAGTTTCAACGTGGAGTCCCGCTAAGCCATGCTTTACAAGCGCAACCCCCAGCTCAACAAACATGGCGAGCTGATTCACCTGCTCTCGATCGAGGGCCTGCCCAAAAGCATCCTGACCCAGGTGCTGGACACCGCGGCCAACTTTGTGAGTGTGAGTGACCGTGAAGTCAAGAAAGTGCCGCTCTTGCGTGGCAAAAGTGTTTTCAATCTCTTCTTTGAAAACTCGACCCGCACCCGCACCACCTTCGAGATTGCCGCCACCCGCCTGAGCGCGGATGTCATCAACCTCGACATTGCGCGCTCCAGTGCTTCCAAAGGTGAATCGCTGCTTGACACCATTGCCAACCTGAGCGCCATGGCGGCCGACCTCTTTGTGGTGCGTCACGGCGAGTCGGGTGCGCCGTTTCTGATTGCCCAGCATGTGGCGCCGCATGTGCACGTCATCAATGCCGGGGACGGGCGCCATGCCCACCCGACGCAGGGCCTGCTGGACATGTACACCATCCGGCATTTCAAGAAAGACTTTTCCAACCTGACCGTGGCCATCGTGGGCGACGTGTTGCACTCGCGTGTGGCGCGCTCGGACATCCATGCCCTCACCACGCTGGGCTGTGCCGAGGTGCGTGTGGTCGGGCCCAAGACCCTGGTGCCCTCCGACATGGCGCAAATGGGCGTGCGTGTCTGCCACACGCTCGAAGAAGGCATCAAGGACTGCGACGTCATCATCATGTTGCGCCTGCAAAGTGAACGCATGAATGGCGCGCTGCTGCCGTCGAGCCAGGAGTTTTTCAAGAGCTATGGCCTGACCCCCGAGAAGCTGACGCTGGCCAAGCCGGACTGCATCGTGATGCACCCGGGCCCGATCAACCGCGGCGTTGAAATTGACTCGGCCGTGGTCGATGGCGTCCAGAGCGTGATCCTGCCGCAGGTGACTTTTGGCATCGCGGTGCGCATGGCGGTGATGAGTATCGTGGCAGGGAACGAGGCCTGATATGAAGACACTCACCAACATGCAGACACACCTCTTGATCAAGGGCGGCCGGGTTATCGACCCCGCCAGCGGTTTTGATGAAATTACCGATGTAGCCCTCGCCCATGGTGCGGTAGTAGCTATAAAAAACATAGCGCCTGATTTTCAGCCAGCACAGACGATTGATGCCACCGGCTGCATCGTGATGCCGGGTTTGATGGACCTGGCCGTGCGTTTGCGCGAGCCCGGCTACGAGCACGCCCGCATGCTGGACTCCGAGATGGCTGCGGCTGTGGCCGGTGGCGTGACCAGCCTGGTGTGCCCGCCCGACACCGACCCCGTGCTGGATGAACCCGGTCTGGTGGAAATGCTGCGTTTTCGGGCCGAAAAACTCAACCAGGCCCGCGTCTACCCGCTGGGTGCGCTGACCCGCAATCTGGCGGGTGAGGCGCTCACCGAGATGGTGGAGTTGACCGAGGCCGGTTGTGTGGGCTTCAGTCAGGCCGAAGTGCCGCTGGCCAACACGCAGGTCATGCAGCGCGCCCTGCAGTACGCCAGCACCTTTGGCTACTCGGTGTGGCTGCGTCCACAGGAATTTTTCCTGGGCAAGGGCGTGGCGGCCAGTGGCGCGCTGGCCACCCGCATGGGCCTCTCCGGCGTGCCCGTGGCGGCGGAGACGATTGCGCTGCACACCATTTTTGAGCTGATGAAGTCCACCGGTGCCCGTGTTCACCTGTGTCGCCTCAGCAGCGCCGCTGGCGTGGCCCTGGTGCGCCAGGCCAAGCTTGACGGCCTTCCGGTGACGTGTGACATCAGCATCAACTCGCTGCATTTGACGGACGCCGACATCGCCTACTTTGACAGCCGTGCCCGTCTCAACCCCCCGTTGCGCCAACAGCGCGACCGCGATGCCCTGCGCGCGGCGCTAGCCGACGGCACCATTGATGCCCTCGTGTCAGACCACACGCCGGTGGACGAAGATGCCAAGGCGCTGCCGTTTGCCGAGAGCGAGCCGGGTGCCACCGGTGTTGAGTTGTTGCTGAGCCTGGCGCTCAAGTGGAGCCTGGACAGCGGCGTCAGCCTGACGCGTGCCCTGGCGACGGTGACCACCGGCCCGGCGGGTGTCCTGGGCGCCGCGTTGGGTCCGCGCCAGGCCAGTGCCGGGCGTCTGGTGGTCGGCGGCAAGGCCGACCTCTGTGTCTTTGACCCGCAAGCGGCCTGGACCGTGGAACCCCGTGCGCTGCGCAGCCAGGGCAAGCACACGCCGTTCTCCGGCTATGAGTTGCCCGGACGCGTGCGCTACACCGTCATTGGCGGGCAGGTGGCGTTCCAGGCCTGATGAAGCGCATCGGTATCCAGGTTCGCGCGGGCTGGCGCTTCACGCGGGCGCTGATGCACATCGTCACCGGCATGTGGATCGTGGTCGTGGTGTTCCCCAAACTGTCGGCCTCGCAAAAGGAAACACGCGTCGAGGCCTGGGCGCTGGCCATGCTGGCGCGGCTGGACATCAAGATGGTGGTGAACGGCACACCGCCCGAACAGGGCCCGGTGCTGATGGCGGCGAACCACATCTCCTGGCTGGACATCGTGGTGATGCACGCCGCGCGTCACTGCCGCTTTGTCTCCAAATCCGAGTTGCGGCACTGGCCCCTGATTGGCACCCTGGCCACGGGCGCCGGTACGCTCTATATCGAGCGCGAGTCCCGCCGCGATGCGATGCGCGTCGTGCACCACATGGCCGAGCGCCTGAGTGCCGGTGACGTGCTGGCCATCTTCCCGGAAGGCACCACCAGCGACGGCATCAGCTTGCTGCCGTTTCACGCCAACCTGTTCCAGGCCGCCATCGCCGCCAACGCCCAGGTGCTGCCCGTAGCCTTGCAGTTTGTCGACCACGCCAGCGGCGAGCTCAGCCTGGCACCGTGCTATATCGGCGACGACACGCTGTTGGGTTCCATGTGGCGCACGCTGTGTACCCCCGGCATTGCCGTGGTGGTGACTTTTGGTGTGCCGCAAGCCGCGCAAGGCCGTGACCGCCGCACCTGGGCGGCCGATGTGCGCAACACCATCGCAGACATGCGGACCCTGAACCAGTTGATCTGATTATTGCTATTTATTTTATAGCTATATCCCTAGGTAAATAGAGGGCTCCAGCCTGATTCTTCTCAAATGTGACCACATGGTCCACCTGTGCACGAATGCCGATCCATTCACCAATCTTGTGGTCATGGTGGCTGGGCACATGGGCCATCACCGTCTCGCCACTGGCCAGTCGCAACGTGTATAAAAACTCGGAACCGCGAAACGCCTTGCGAATAATTTCGGCCTTCACGGGTGCCTCGTCGTCATGCACGATGTCGTCGGCGCGCAGCAGCACATCACACGCCCCGTTGGCAAAGGCGTTGGGCAGCGGGCATTCGGCCACATCCGTCAGATTGCCCAGGGGCGTTTGCACCACCACCTGACCGTTCTCGGCCACGATCACCGCGGGCGTGAACACACCATGGCCGATGAATTCGGCGACAAAACGGGTGGTCGGACGGTGGTAGAGCGTGTAGGCATCGTCCCACTGGTGCAAATGCCCTTCGTGCATGACGCCGATGGTGTCGCCAATGGCAAAGGCCTCCAGCTGGTCGTGGGTGACAAACAGGGCCGTGGTTTGGGCCGCCTTGAGGATGCTGCGCACTTCATGCGCCAGGCGCTCGCGCAAATCCACATCCAGATTGGAGAAGGGTTCGTCCAGCAAAAGCAGGCGCGGTTTGGGCGCCAGCGCACGGGCCAGTGCCACGCGCTGCTGCTGACCACCGGACAGTTCATGGGGAAAGCGCTCTTCCTGGCCCGCCAGACCCACCAGGTCCAGCACCTCGGCCACGCGGGTTGAGCGTTCGGTTCGAGGCAGATGATGGATGCCAAACGCCACGTTGCGCCCCACATTCAAATGCGGGAACAAGGCGTAGTCCTGAAACACCATGCCAATCTGCCGGGCCTCCGGCGCCAGGTTGAGGCTCGCGCTGCTCACCACCTCGCCAGCCAGTTTGATGGTGCCGGCTGACACCGGCTCCAGTCCGGCCACCGCGCGTAATAAAGTTGTTTTGCCACAACCTGAGGGGCCAATCAGCACACCAATGTCGCCCGCATGTAGGCCAAACGACACATCCCGCACAGCGGGCTGGCTGCGGCCCGCATAGGCCACACGGAGTTGGGAGACTTCAAGAAACATGAAAATCATTGTAGATGCTTACAATTCTCATTTGCAAACCGCTGAGTCCTGCTTTTCATGCCCTTTTTCCGCCCCGGCTTTTTCAAGACGCTTCACTGGTTTCGCCAGTTTCTGTTGCTGGCCCTGACCCTGGCGTTCATGCTGCCGGTGCTGGCCGTGTTTGCGTCCTGGTTGCCGTGGGGCGAGTCGGGCGCGGCAGCGGCCCAAATTCTGGGCGAGATGAGCAGCACGGTCTTGCCAGACTACGTCTGGACCACCGTGCGCCTGTGCCTGATGGTCGCTGTGGGCGTGGTGCTGGTGGGGCTGTCGGCCGCAGCGGCCGTGACCATGTTTGACTTTCCGGGGCGCCGTTTCTTTGAATGGGCCTTGCTGCTGCCACTGGCCATGCCGGCCTATGTGGTGGCCTACGCTTACACCGATTTTTTGCAGTTCAGCGGGCCTCTGCAAACCCTGGTTCGCGCCACGCTGGGGGTAGAGGGGCGGGTGTTCCCCGAAATCCGCAGCCTGGGTGGGGCGGCCTGGGTGTTCACCTTTGCGCTGTATCCGTATGTGTACCTGTTGGCCCGCACGGCTTTGGGGGAGCGGGCCTCGCAGTTGATGGAGGCCGCGCGCCTGCTGGGGGCGCCGCTGCGCCGACGCATTCTGGAGGTGGCCTTGCCGCTGGCCCGTCCGGCCGTGGCCGCTGGCACGGCGCTGGCGCTGATGGAAACGCTGGCCGATTTTGGCGTGTCAAGCTACTTTGGCATTCAAACTTTCACGGCCGGCATTTACAAGGCCTGGCTGTCGATGGACAACCGCATCGCGGCCGCCCAACTCGCCACGCTGCTGCTGCTGCTGGTGGGGCTGCTGATGTTTCTGGAGCACCGCGCGCAAAAGCGCATGCGTTTTTCTTCCACCAAAGGCGCGCGTGCCGGGTCTGCCGATGCGCGGCCCGTGGTGTTGCAGGGTCGCGCTAAGTGGCTGGCCTGGCTGCTGTGCGGCACGCCGGTGCTGGTAGGTTTTGTGCTGCCGGTGCTGTTCATGTTGCGCCCGCTGATGGCGGACTGGTCGGTGTTGTCGTGGGAAAAGTTTCTCGGCTGGTCGCTCAACAGCCTGCGGTTGGGCGGCATCAGTGCCGTCCTCGCCGTCTCGCTGGCGTTGCTGCTGGCTTTCAGCATGCGTCGCAGACCGGATCTGCCCACGCGACTGGCAGTGCAACTGGTGGGCTTGGGCTACGCCGTGCCGGGCGCGGTGATCGTGGTGGGGCTGCTGCTGCCGGTGGGATGGTTGCAGACCGTGGCACCGCAAAGCGGCGTGGGCTACCTGATGACGGCCACCTCGCTGGGACTGATTTGGGCCTACCTGGTGCGGTTTTGTGCCGTGGCCCTGCAGTCGGTCCAGAGTGGCTATGCCCGCATTCCCCTGAGTTTTGACGATTCGGCCCGCATGCTGGGCACGCGGGACCTGGCCCTCATGCGGCGGGTGCACTGGCCCTTGCTGAAACGCTCCACAGCGGCGGCAGCCCTGCTGGTGTTTGTGGACGTCATGAAGGAACTGCCCGCCACCCTGGTGCTGCGCCCCTTCAACAGTGACACACTGGCCGTGGTGGCTTACCAGCTGGCGCGGGACGAGCGTCTGGGGGAGGCCGCCTTGCCCTCACTGGCGCTGGTGCTGGTGGGGCTGTTGCCGGTCATTTTGCTCAGCCGCACCTTGCGCGCGCCCGCCCGCTGAGTGGGCCAGGGTTTCGTTTTGGACTGGATTGTTCCCAAAACGCGTATATTCGAAGCAACGAAATTATGAGCCAGACTTCATGCTGGCAGAGAGCGTCCCATGGCCAAGCGTTCCGCTGAAGCAACTCCATCCGAACTTGACAAGCCCGACGAGGTGTTTGACTTGGCGGCAGAACTCTTTCGGGTTCTGTCTGCGCCCATGCGCCTCAAAATCATCAGTTGCCTGTGCCATGGGGAACAAAATGTGAGCTACCTGCTCAGCAGAATCGACACCACCCAGCCCAATATGTCGCAGCACCTGACCACGCTTTACCAGGCCGGCATTCTGGGCAAACGCCGCGAAGGCGTGCAGATTTTTTACCGCATTGTCGATGACCGGGTCGCCACGCTGTGCCGGGCGGTGTGCTCCCAGATGGCGATCGAAGGCAAGTACGAGACGGCCTGACAGGCCGTCTCGTGATCCGCCCGGCGGGTCTTCACATTTCGCGAGCCCCTGGTGTCATCAATGATGCGACGAAGTACCCTAAGATGACAACCGGCCCCATGGCTTCATGGGGTTGTGCTTCATCTACACAAGGGAATAAAAAATGAAAATAGTCTCACGGCTCGTCGCCTCGGCCGGTCTGCTCGCAGCCTGCGCACTCTCGTTCAATGCACACGCTGCTTCCAATACCGTTTCAATCAATACCGCCGGCACCGGCAAGTCTGCGGCGCTCACCACGAGTCCTTCGGTGCTCACGTATGGTTCTGGTTATATCGAGACAGCGCCTTCCGGTGCGGGCAGCACGTTTGTTGAACATGGCGCGTACCGCCTGGTCGCTGCTGACGGTGCCTCCCCTTTCGGGGCCCGGGACATCACGGCGGTCTACTCGCTGTTCGGTCGATCGAGTGATGCAACCTCTCCCGTCGGTGTGTCGGGCGGCCAGATTGACCTTTACGCCGATTCAAATTTTGATTTCGGCACCGCAGGCCTTGGTTCCAGCGTGGTGTTCGGCGCCAACAACGGCACGCTGATTGCCTCTTTCAATGTCGCCTCCGGCATGTTCTTTCCCACCTCCCCAACGACCTTTGCAGGCAGCGTGTCAGCCCAAGCTGTGGCCGGATCAATCGCCTCAGGGTACTTTTTTTCTGCCAACCAAGACGACCTCGCGCTTGGCAACTCATTGATCTTGACGCTGAATGTCGCCAGCGCCATCAACTTCGCCCCCAATGAGGCCGAGCTCACCGATATTGTCTGCAAACAGTCCGGCACCTGCGTGGCCCCGGCTGCAGGCGCGTTTACCGTGCGCGATCAAGGCACCGTCATCTTGACTGCCGTGCCCGAACCCGAGTCCTACGCCATGCTGCTGGCTGGTCTGGGTCTGGGTCTGCTGGGCGTGGCGGCACGCCGTCGCAAAAGTTAAATTCATCCCCGCCTCAGGAGCCACTTCATGCCACTTGTCGTTTTCAATCAAAAAGGTGGGGTGGGCAAGTCCACCATCACCTGCAACCTGGCCGCCATCAGCGCCAGCCAGGGCCTGCGTACGCTGGTGATCGACCTTGATCCGCAGGGCAACTCCAGCAGCTACCTGATGGGCGGGGAGCCCGCCGAAGACCAGCCCCATGTGGCTGGCTTTTTCGAGCACGCGCTGAGCTACAGCTTTCGCACGGTGTCACCCGGCGAGTTCATCGTCAACACACCGCATGAGGGGCTGGACTTGATGGCCTCCCACCCGGACTTGAACGAGCTGCAAGGCAAGCTCGAATCCCGCCAAAAGATCTACAAGCTGCGTGAGGCCCTGCAGCAACTGGCCAAGGACTACGACCGCATCTACATTGACACGCCGCCCGCCCTCAACTTTTTCACGCGCTCGGCGTTGATTGGTGCCAGCGGCTGCCTGATTCCGTTTGACTGCGACGAGTTTGCCCGCAAGGCGCTCTACACCCTGATGGACAACGTGCAGGAAATTCGCGCCGACCACAACCCCGATCTGGTGGTCAAGGGCATTGTGGTCAACCAGTTCCAGCCGCGCGCCAACCTGCCCCAGCGCATGGTGGCCGAGTTGATTGCCGAAGGCCTGCCGGTGCTGCAGCCTTACCTGCCGTCGTCCGTGCGCATTCGTGAATCGCACGAGCAGTCGTTGCCCATGATTTACCTGGACCCCAACCACAAGCTGACCCTGGCCTTGGTGGCGTTGCACGAGGTGTTGGCTACCTGAGAGGGTGGTTTTGTATGCTATAAATGGATAGCTGCTCCCGCACGTATCTATTGGGCTAGCGCCCTGTTTTCTATAAATCGCGATGTCACGGGTCCCACGCTGCGTACGACAGCGCACAGACCCCGCGAAGCCTCCAGCCTATAACCAGCTTCATCAAGGTGATCCCACATTTGATGAACTGTTCACTGGAGAAAAATGATGACAAAAAATGCAACAACCTGGTCCGCCGTTTTGTGCGGCACCGCGCTGGTTTTGACGGTGGGCTGTAGCAGCCTGAAGACACCGGCCACCGCCGATGTGGCCGTCTCCAAGGCCGCAGTTGACAACGCCGCCGGTGCTGGCGGTGCGCAATTTGCCCCTGCGGAGATGAGTTCTGCACGCGAGAAGATGGCCCGGGCCAACCAGGCCATGGCTGCCAAAGACTACAAACTGGCGGTTGACCTCGCGGCACAAGCCCAGGCCGACGCCAAACTGGCGCAAGGCAAAGCCAACTCCGCCAAAGCCCAGGCCGCCGCCGATGCGTTGCAAGACGACATCCGCGTGCTGCGCGAAGAGCTTGACCGCAACAGCAAATAAAAACCAACACCTACCTACACAGGATTTCAAAATGAAAAACCTCTACCTCACCCCCGTTCTGCTCGCTGTTGCCATTGTGGTGGGCGCCTGCAGTTCAGCACCCCGAACCACCAGCTTGCTGGACCAGACGCGCAGCGAATACCGCATGGCCCAAAGCAACCCGAAAGTAGCCACTTACGCGGCCAATGAAATGCGTGTGGCCGGTGACGCCCTGGCCCAAGCTGAAGCAGCCGCCAATGACAACGACAGCGCTGAAAAAATCGACAAGCTGGCTTACCTGGCACGCCAGCGTATTGCGTTGACGCAAGAAGTGGCGAAGCAAAAATCGGCCGAAGCCGAAGTCGCCAATGCCGGCAAGGAGCGTGACCAGATTCGCATCGACCAACGCACCAACGAAGCCAACATCGCCAACAACAACGCTGAAAAATCCAAACTCGCCGCGCAGGTCGCACAGGGCGATGCCGCCGAAGCCCAGCGCCAAACCCTGCTGGCCCAAACCGACGCGGCCGCCGCTCAGCGCAAGACCCAGGAAGCCCAGGCCCGGTCTACCCAGCTCGAAGCCCAACTGGCCGATCTGGCCGCCAAAAAAACAGACCGCGGCATGGTCATCACCCTGGGTGACGTGCTGTTTGGCACCGACCTGGCGCGCCTGAACCCGGAAGGCATGCGCACCGCACAAAAGCTGGCCAACGTGCTGCAGCAAAATCCGCAGCGCACTGTTCTGGTGGAAGGCTTTGCCGACAGCACCGGCACCGCCGCCCATAACCAGGACTTGTCGGAGCGCCGCGCCACCGCCGTGCGCACGGCCTTGCAAGACATGGGCGTGGCGCGCGAGCGCGTCGCCATTCGTGGTTATGGCGAGGCCTACCCCGTGGCGGCCAACGACACCAACGCCAATCGCCAGATGAACCGCCGCGTTGAAATCGTCCTGTCCGACGACACCGGCAAAGTCATCGCACGCTGACCCGTGCCGTCAGCCGCGAGGCTGGGGAACCACGCCACCAGAGGGGTCTGCCCTTTGGTGGCGTTGTCATGTCCGGCAGGGTAAAACATCCCGCGCCGGGTTGACCTGGGTTGCCGGGGTTGAAAAAGCTTGTTTGACGAATAAACTTAAATTCGGAGGGCAAATGGCGAAATAGCCTACGATGTGCCACGACGATTCGCAGCGCTCAAAAGGTTTTCAAAATGCAAGACCACCCCACGGACGATGTGAAACAGCTCTTTTCCTTGCTGATCGACAGTTTGCCGGTTGGCATTGCAGTCATCGACTGCGAAATGCGCTTGCAGTACATCAACCAAAGACACGCCCAAACCAACCACCTGAGCGTCTCGGACCACATTGGCAAGAAGATTGCTGATTTTCTGCCGCAAGCGGCAGAGGTGGTGGAATCCAAAATAAGATTTGTGATCCAGACGGGGATTCCTTTGCTCAAGCAGGAAATCCGCGCCAGCCAACCCTCGCAGGATGGACACTTTCTGCACCGCATTGCCTCTTACCTGCCCTGGCGTGCTTCCAACGGACAAATGAAAGGGGTGCTCGCCCTCATCCAGGACTCGACGCTTGACGATGTGGCCCAGCAGTTGATTGAAGACAGTCAGCACAGGCTGCTCAAGGTGCTCGACAACCTGTATGCGTTTGTCGGCGTGTTGGAGTTGGACGGCACGATCACACATGCCAACCGGGCCCCGCTGGAGGCCGCAGGTTTGTCCCTGGACGATGTTCGCGGCAAGAAGGTGTGGGACAGCTACTGGTTTTCCTACAACCCGGACGTGCAGCAACGACTCAGACGGGATACCGAGCGGTGCTGTTTGGGTGAAGTGGTCCGTTATGACGTTCAGGTTCGCATGATGGACGGCAAGCTGATGTGGATTGACTTCATGCTTGCGCCGCTCAAAGACAAGCATGGGCAAGTCACGCACCTGATTCCGTCCGCCATGGATATTTCGCAGCGACATGCCGGCGAGGTGTTGCTGCAGCAGTCCGAAGAACGCTTTCGGTCGATCGTGGAGTCATCCGACGATGCCATCATCACCAAAACCCTCGGAGGGATCATCACCGGCTGGAACCCCGCCGCCGAGCGGCTGCTGGGCTATACGGAAGCGCAGGCCCTGGGGCAACCGGTCGGGATGTTGTTTCCCGAGGACCGGGTAACGGAAGAGTCCCAAATCATGCAGAAAATTTCTGCCGGGGAACAGGTGCCTTCTTTTGAGACCGAGCGAATTCACAAAAGCGGTCGGCCGGTCAGTGTGGCGGTCACCATTTCGCCATTGCGGGATCGTCGCGGCGCCGTGGTCGGGGCCTGCAAACTGGCGCGCGATGTGTCCGTTCAAAAACAACAGCTTGCCTTGCTGGAGCATGCATTGGAAGAAAAAACCGCTTTGCTGCACGAAGTGCATCACCGCGTCAAAAACAACTTGCAGATCGTCTCCAGCCTGCTGAACCTGCAGGCGCGAAAAGTGTCGGCCGATGCCGCGTTGGCCTTGGGAGAGTGCCAGGGGCGTATTCGGGCGATGTCACTCGTGCATCAGCTTTTGTACGAGTCCAGCAGCATGTCGGAGGTGGACCTGTCCGACTACATCAGCCGCTTGATCGCCTTGACGAGGGCGACTTACGATGCCACCACGTCGGGCGTCAAGTTGCTGTTTTTTGGCTCTATAGAAAAAATATCGCTGGACATTCAACGGGCCATACCTTGTGGGCTGGTGGTGAATGAATTGGTGTTGAACGCGATGAAGCACGCTTTCGTGCAGGGGCAACCAGGCTGCATTGAGGTGAAGATGGTGCTGACGCCTGAGGGGCTGCTTCAGCTCTCGGTCAGCGATGACGGTTGTGGTTTGCCAGCGGGCTTTGCCTGGGGCGCACGCGGTGGGTTGGGCACGCAACTGATTCCTTTGTTCGTCAACCAATTGAATGGTCATTTGACGACGGAGTCCTCTGATGCAGGTGCCTGCTTCACCTTGGAACTACGCCCTGGCGGGCAGAAAGTCAGCTATGAAGATTGAGCGAATTCTCGTGGTTGAAGATGAGCCGGTGGTGGCGCTTGACTTGCAGCAAACGCTACAGGAGATGGGGCATGACGTTTGTTCGATCCGGACAAGTTTCACCTCTGCGATTGAAGCGGTAGAGCAATTCAGCCCGAGCCTGGTGCTGATGGACATTCATTTGCAGGGCACAGGCGATGGCATTGATGCCTGCAATTTGATTTACCAGAAGTGGCAGCTGCCCGTCATCTTTTTGACGGCCTATGCCGATGAGAAAACAGTCGCTCGCGCGGCCGCGTGCAAGCCGTTTGGCTATTTGATGAAACCGTATCTCGCCAAAGAGCTTTCAGCGGTTTTGCAGGTGGCACGGTCTCGCCATGATGTCGAAATGTCCCTGGTGCGGTCTGAGGAACGGCTGGCCCTGGCCATTGACGCGGCCGAGCTGGGCATCTGGGAATGGGAGTCCCGGCTGGACCAGGTCAAGGGAGATGCCCGGTTTGGCCAGATGTGGGGCAGCGCCCTGTATCCTTTTTTGGCCGGTCTGAACGCCATGCTGGAGTTGGTGCACGCCGCGGACAGACCGCTGGTGGAAGGGCAATTGCAAAAAGAGGGCTTCTTCAACTGTGTATTTCGGGCAAAACGGGAGTCTGGTGCCTACGCCTGGCTGGAGATGTATGGCAATTTGAGGAAAAAAGCACCCGATCAGCAGGTCGTGGTGGGGGCCTTGCGCGATATCACTGCACGCAAAGAGATGGAGGAGCGCCTGCGCCAGGCCAGTGCCGTGTTCACCACCATCGCGGAAGGCATCATGATTCTTGACGAGTCGGGGTGCATGATTTCTGCCAACCCTGCGTTTTCAAAGCTCACCGGGTATCAGGAAGCCGAGGTGAAAGGGCTTTCCCCGATTGAGTTTTTGTTGATGCCCTCAGACAACGATCCCCGCTATGACGACATTGCCAACAACGAAACGGGGTTCTGGTCCAGTGAGGTGGTCTGCCAGGGCAAGGACGGCACGATGTTCAGCGCACTGCAGCAGGTTTGCGTGGTGCGCGATGAGTCGGGCAATCCGGTGCACTTTGTGCACACCATCTCTGATTTAACCGCCATTCGCTCCACCGAGCGTCAACTGGTTCATTTGGCCTACCACGATCCCCTGACCAAACTGCCCAACCGCCGGTTGCTCATGGACCGGCTGCAACAGGCGATGGCCAGCAGCGAACGCAGCGGCCAGGCCGCTGCCCTGCTGTTTATCGATCTGGACGACTTTAAGACCCTGAATGACACCCTGGGCCACGACATGGGTGACCTGCTGCTGGAAAACGTGGCCCAACGCCTGCAGTCCTGTATTCGGGAGGTGGACACGGTTGCCCGTCTTGGTGGCGATGAGTTCATGGTGATGCTGGAGAAGCTGAGCCCTCAATTGATTGACGCAGCCGTGTATACCGAGATGATTGGCAAAAAAATCATCGCCTTGCTCAACCACAGCTATCAGCTGGGAACGCACGATTACCGCTGTACCCCCAGTATTGGCGCCACGCTTTTTGTCGGAAATCAGCAGCGGATTGACGAGTTGATCAAGCAGGCGGATATCGCCATGTACCAGTCCAAGAAAAACGGACGCAACACCCTGAGTTTCTTTGACCCGACGATGCAGCAGACGGTCAACAAGCGGGCCCTGCTGGAAGCCGAGTTGCACAAAGCCATTGAGCTTGAACAGTTTCAGTTGTATTACCAGATTCAGGTGAATCCGGCAGGGTTTCCGGTCGGGGCCGAAGCCTTGATTCGTTGGGTTCATCCCCAGCGGGGCTTGGTCTCCCCGGTGGAGTTCATTCCATTGGCAGAAGAGACCGGTCTGATCCTGCCGATAGGCGCCTGGGTCATGGAGACCGCCTGCGCACAAATCAAGGCCTGGGAAACAAAAAGTAAAACCAGTGGGCTGGTGCTCGCGGTCAACATCAGTGCCAAACAAATTCGGCAGCCCGATTTCGTGGGTCAGGTTAGGGTGCTCATCGCGCGTTTTGACATTTCTCCGAAATTGCTCAAACTGGAGATCACCGAAAGCATGCTGCTGGACGACATCGAGGACACCATTGCAAAGATGAATGCCTTGAACAGGCTGGGTATCCAGTTTTCGCTGGATGACTTCGGGACCGGCTATTCATCACTGCAATACCTGAAGCGGCTTCCGCTGGATCAACTCAAGATTGACAAATCATTTGTGCACGATCTGGTGTTTGACCAGGACGACAGGACGATCGTTCGCACCATCATCACACTGGCTCACAGCCTGAGCCTGGATGTGATTGCAGAAGGCGTGGAGACCGAGGAGCAAAAACGGCTGCTGATGAACAAGGGCTGCATCCTCTATCAGGGCTACCTGTTTGGCAAGCCGGTGAGTATTGAGCAGTTTGAGGCCCAACTGCCCTGAGCGTCTTGGTGCGGCCTTGCATGTGGTCCCGCCAGTAGGAATCGAACCTACATTTCACGCTTAGGAGGCATGCGCACTATCCATTGTGCTATGGCGAGAAATCAAGGTCCTGCATTGTACGGGGCCGCGCTACTTGCCAAGGGTGTCGTAGCGCAGGGTGAAAATCAGGTCCACGGCGCTTTGTTCGCCGGTCTGGGCGCGCAGGGTGAAGCGGCGCGACAGGTCGTAGAAGATGTAGAAGGTACCCAGCGTGCCCGCCAGGCTGCGTTCGTAGGCCACGTAGAAGTTGCGTGACACCCGTTTGCCCAGGGTGACGGTGGCGCCCGTGGTGGTGCTGTTGTCGGCGCCTCGCACCGACAGTTCATCCAGCCCCAGCGCTTCGGCCAGGCTGCCCGACAGACTCTTGCCGTTGCCGCCCAGCAGCGCCAGTGCGGCTTGTTGCAACAAGGCAGACTCGGCGCCGCCATTGGCCGATGAGCGGCCCAGCACCAGCCACGCCAGCTTGTCCGCATCGGGCAGGTCGGGCTCGGCGTAGAGCCGCACGACGGGCGACAGCGCGGTGCCGCTGATCTGCACGCCCACGCGTTGTTGCAGGTTGGGGCGGATGGCCAGGATGTCGAGTGCCGGGTTGTCAAATGGCCCGTTGAAGCGCAACACGCCTTCTTCAATATCGAGCTGCTGGCCGTAGGCTTTGTAGGTGCCGCCGATGGTCTGCAGCTGGCCGGTGAGGCGCGGCGTCAAGTCGCGGCCCGGTGTGGTGCGCAGCTCCAGGCTGCCCGCCAGCCGGCTGATAAGCCCCCGTCCGCGTACCTGAAAATTCTGACCCAAATCCAGTGTGACGGCCACGTCCGGTGTGACGCGCACGCCAGTAGCCACGGGTGTTGTCGTCGGAGTAGCGGTTGTTTTGGCCTTGCGCACAACGACGTCGTCACCCAGCTGCGGTGCGGTGTCGTCGGGCAGGACGAACAGGGCTTCGTCCGCCTTGAGCGAGCCGCGAATGTTCAGACGGGCGTCGTTGAGTTGTGCAGTCAACTTGCCCGACATCACCAGGCGCCGGTCGGCACGCGCGCTCAGGCGCAAGGCCTGCAGGGTGGCGTCCAGTTCCATGCGCAGGCGCGAGGCGAGGGTGCTTGCCGTGGCCGTGGCAGGCAGCCACACCACCGAGCCTTTGACTGAGAGCAGACCACCGCCACTGCTGCCACCTGCGCCCTGCAAGGTGAACTGTTGAATTTCCAGGCGCTCGCCCTCTAGGCTGGCATTCAGTGTGCCGTTGCTGAAGTCGATGCCGTCCGCGACCGAGCGCACCGCCAGGTCTTGCGCCTGCAGCTTGCCGCGCCATTGCGGCGCTGCGCGGGTGCCTGACAGCGTGGCGTTGGTGTCCAGCGTGCCGCGCAACCGCCAGCCGGGGGGCGCCAGCAGCGACCAGACGCCGACGGGCGGCAGTTTGGCGCTCAATGTGCCGCTCAGTGAGGCGCTTGCGGGCCAGGTCCAGGCGCCCGCCTGGCGCTGCAGGCGGGTGCTGACGGACGCTTGCGCCTGCCCGGCGCGTTCGCTGTCCCAGCGCAGGTTGGCGGCCAGTTGGTCGCCGTCGGCGGTGAGGGTCACGCGGGCTTCGCGTACACCCGCCACGATGGGGCCGACGTTGGTGCCTTCGGTTTGTACCTGCAGGTCGCCGCTGGTGCGCTCCAGGGTGGCGCGCAGGCGCAGGGCGTCTCCACCTGTTGCGTCCCACTGGCCACCAAACAGCAGGTCGCCGCGCAGGCCCAGGTTGGCCATTTGGGTTTGCCCCACCAGGTCCAGCCAGGCCAGCGGCAGGCCCTGAATGCTGCCCTGGGTGCGCCAGTCGCTGCGCGTGCCTTGCTGCGACCAGCGTGCGGGCTGCCAGCTCAAGGTGGTGGCGCCGGGAACGGGCCCCACCAGTCGGGCGGTGGCGGCAGACACATCCAGCGTGTGGCTCAGCGCACTTTGTTTCCAGTCGAGGCTGACGCTGTTGTTCAGCTGCAGGGTCCACAGGCCGGGCCGCAGGCTGTCCTGGGCCGTGAGCTGCGCCGTGTCGACTCTGGCCTGCCAGATGCCCTCGTTGACCCGGCCACCACGGGCCTGTGCCTGCAGGTTGAAGCGGCGGGTGCCGGTTTCGGCTTGGCCGCGGGTGCTCAGGGTCAGGGCGCGCAGCGTACCAGCCAGGTCGGCCTGCAGGTCCCGCAGGCGCCACCCTGCATCGGCGGGCTGGCCGGGGTTGATCAAGTCAAGCCTGGGGGCGCGCAGGCTGGCCTGAATCTGGAGTTCCTGTCCTTGTTTGTGCCAGCCGCCTTGCCAGTGGCCGGTGAGGTCGGCCGTGCCTTGCAGGGTGTTTTGACCCAGGGTGCCGGCCATGCCGGGCAAGCGCTCCAGCCAGCGGCTGGCGAGCGCGGCATCGGCCACCTGCAGGCTCAGCTCACCCTTGCCCTGGGTGCTGGCCATCTGCCCGTCCACACCGGCTTTGGCGCCCGGCAGGGTCAGGTCCAGCTTGCCTTGCGCTGCCTGGCTGACGGTGTCGTAGGCCAACTTGCCTTGCAGCTGGGCGTCATCGGTCTGCACGGTCAGCGTGTCCAGCGTGAGTTTGGGGGCTTGCCACAGGCCTTTGGCATCCATGGCTTTAATCCGCAGGCCTGCGAGGGTGCGGGTGCTTGCGGAATCGGTTTTTTGGGCTGCTGGCTTGCCGGCGGCGGCTTGCAGGTGCGCATCAAAACCAATGCCTGCCGCTGTTTGCTGCGCGGCCAGCTGACCGTTCAGCGCGGTGGCGGCCAGGCGTGAGTCCAGCGCGGCCGGGTTGATGCTGCGCACGGTGGCGCTGCCCTGCCATTGGCGCGGGCTGTCGGTGCCGGAGAGCTTGCCCTGCGCTTCGATGCGCCCGCCAGCACCGTGGGCCTGCAGCGATTCGATAGTCCACTGACCTCCGGTAAAAAAAACCTTGGCGTTGAGGCTGTCCACCGGCAGGCGCTGCTGGTCCCACGGCCCGCTTTGCGCGTTGGTGAGCGTGACGCCCGCACGCCATCCCGTGCCCTCGGGCGTGATGACGGCTTCTCCGGCCAGCAGCGTCTGCGGTGCCTGCGGCCACAGCGCTGCCAGGTCCAGCGCTTTCCAGTTGGCGTTGGCGTGGGTTACAGGCTGCTTTTGCCAGGGCTGAAGGCGTGCCGTGATGTCGGCTTGCATCGCCTGTTTGGCTGACAGCTTGTTGCCGCTCGCGTCCAGCAGTTCGGGTGCGAGCTGTGCTTTCACGTCCAGCGTTGCGTCTGGTGTGGCGAGGGCGCCTTGCACCCCGGCATGCGCCTTGATGGTGACCTTTTGCTGGCTGGAGGGCACCGTGGTTTCAAGGCTGCCGTCGAGTTGCGCGGTCAGCGCCATGGGCGCTTGTGCCTGCAGGCGGGCAGTGAACTGGTAGTTTCCAGATGAAATACGCAGCTTGCCCTCAGTCAGTCTATGTTCTTTGCTATCAAATATGTAGTGGCCTGTGACGCCAGTCACTTGCAGCGCGGGTGGCCCGACCCACTCGATGGTGTCCACCAAAAAAGGCGCATCCACTTTGATGGGCAGACGCAGGTCCGTCGGCGTTTCAGGTGCGGAGGCCGGGCGCCGGTCATCAATGCGCAGGTGTCGCACGGTCACCTGGCCCAGGCGCAGCTCGCGGTCCAGCAACGTGCGCAAAGCCCAGGGTACGCTCACCTCACGGGCCTCCACGCTGAGCTCGCCGCGTTGCCAGCGCAGCCAGCCAATGGTGCCGCCGCCGCGCAGGGAGCCATGGACATCTTTCACTTCCAGCGACTGGTCGGCGGGCAAGTAACGCATCAGTTGATTGAGTGAGGTCGCCAGCGAGGTGCTGGTGCCGCCCCATACCCAGAGTGCGCTGCCCAACGCCAGCACGACCACCAAGGTGGCCGCAAAGGTGATCAGGGTGACGCGCAGGGTTTTCATCAGAAGGTAAAGCCCACATTCAGGTGCAGGCGCAGACGTTTGGCGTCCAGGCCGTAGGCCAGGTCCATTTGCAGCGGGCCGACCGGGCTCTTCCAGCGCGCGCCGATGCCTACGCCCACTTTGGCGCGCAGGTCAGCAGGTTTGTCGGCCACCGAGCCGGCGTCCACAAACACGGTGCTTTCCCAGTCGGTCAGGCGGCCATTGACCGTGATGGGGCGCTGCCACTCGACACTGCCCACGCCCAGGTAGCGACCAGCCGTGGTCAGGCCATCGGGCAGGACCAAGCCAATGTCGTGGTAACCATAACCGCGCACGCTGTTGTCGCCGCCGGTCAGAAACAGCTGGGTGCTGGGCAGGGCCACGTCGTCGCGGGCCAGCACCGCGCCCACTTCGCCCCGCACCACGATGCGTCCCGCGCGTGCGTTGGTTTGAACGACGTCGCTGCCACCGAGCGGCCAGTAGTATTGGCCGCGCGCCAGAATGCGGCCGTAGGGTGCCCGCTGGCTGCCCAAGGTGGTACCTCCGCCGATTTCGCCCCCGGCGCCCCAGCCGCTGGAGGGGAAGGGCAGGCTGTCAAAGTTGCGCCGTGTGATCGCAAAGTTGGCACTCAGCGAATCGCTCACCACGGGCTGGCTGGCATCGTTGGAGGCAGTGCCTGCGCGGTCGTATTGCAGGTAGTAGTTGCGGTCAATCTGCTGTCCGCTCTGGCTGCGGCCCAGGCGCAGGCGCTGGCTGGTGATGTCAAAGCTGCCAATCTGCTGGCTTTGCAGCAGGCCCGAGGTGACCCAGCGCCAGTTGCTCTCGTTGGGCGGGGCGGTCCATTCGGTGCCGATGGAGCGCGTCTCGCGGTCCAGCAACACTTTGCTGACCGAACGCCAGCCAATGCCGGGCACCTTCAGGTGGGTGTGTTCGGCAGACAGGCGGGCACCACTGTCGGTGCTGGCACCCACACCGAGCACCAGTTTTTGTAGCATGGCCTCACGCAGTTGCACCAGTACCGGGGCGGCCTGAGGGTCGCCAGCGGTGTCCAGCGACACAAAGACCGAGTCAAAAAAGCCGCTGTCGGTCAGGCGCTGCTGGGCTTCCACCAATTGGGCCTGGTCGTAGTCTTCGCCTGGGGTTAACCGAGCCAGACGGCTGACGAGTTCAGTGTCCTGGCGCTGCAGGCCGGTGATGACCAGGTCCCCCAGCCGGTAGGCCGGTCCGGATTCCAGCGTGACGGACAACTGCGCGTTGTGGGTGAGCGGGTCAATGTCGGCCAGGCTGCTGGCGATCTGCCCGGCTGGAAAGCGCTGGCGGGTGAGCTGTCGCAGCGCCTGCTGTTTCGCGGCGGCCCAGTTGGGTTGGGTAAATCGGGCGCCCGGTTGCAGCAGCCAGTTGTCCTGGATCTGCTGGCGCTGGGTGAGCGGCAGGGGGTCGTTGGTGATCGGGCCGCTGAAGTCGACGCGCACCTCGCTCACGCGGGTGGGTTCGCCCGGGACGACGCTCAGCTTCACCACGCGCGGGGTACTGTTGTTAACGGCAGGCTGTTGTTCGATGCGAATGTCAGGTGAAAAGTAGCCCAGCGTGGCCACCAGCTCCCGCACGTTGTCGTCGGCGGCTGTGATCAGGCGCGCGAGTTCGCTGTCATTGAGGTCGGTCAGCTCTCGGTAGCGCAGCAACTCCAGATGGCGCTCCAGCACTGCCTTGATTTCATCGGGTGCGTCAATCGTGAGGGTGAAGGCCGCCAGCGCAGGTGCCGCGGCGGCACCCGTGCTGGCGCTGGCAGGTGTGGCTGGTATCGCTGGCGGAGCCTGGGCAAGCAGCAGTCCGGGCGCGCCCGCGAGCAGGGTGGCGGCCAGCAGCCATTTCATTTAGTCAGCAGACGCATCGTGTCTTCCAGCCCTTTGAGCGTGAGCGGGAACATGCGCTGGTTCATGAGCTGCTGGACCACGGCGATGCTCTGGCGGTATTGCCATACGCCTTGCGGCTCGGGGTTGATCCAGGCAAATTTGGGGAAGGCGCTGGTGAGTCGCTGCAGCCACTCGACACCGGCTTCTTCGTTGTTGTATTCCACGCTGCCGCCGGGCTGCAAGATCTCGTAGGGGCTCATGGTGGCGTCGCCAATGAAGATGAGCTTGTAGTCCTTGTTGTACTTGCGGATGATGTCCCAGGTGGCAAACTTCTCGGCAAAGCGGCGGCGGTTGTTCTTCCACATGAAGTCATATACGCAGTTGTGGAAGTAATAAAACTCCAGGTGCTTGAACTCCGACTTGGTGGCGCTGAACAGTTCCTCCACCCGCTGGATGTGGTCATCCATGGTGCCGCCCACGTCCATCAGCAACAGCACTTTCACGTTGTTGTGGCGCTCGGGCCGCATCTTGATGTCCAGATACCCGGCATTGGCCGCCGTAGACTGGATGGTGTCGTCCAGGTCCAGTTCTTCTTCATGGCCCTCGCGCGCAAACTTGCGCAGGCGGCGCAGCGCCACCTTGATGTTGCGCGTGCCCAGCTCCTGCGTGTCGTCATAGTCTTTGTAGGCGCGCTGGTCCCACACTTTGACGGCGCTGCGGTTGCGGCTTTTGTCCTGGCCGATGCGAATGCCTTGCGGGTTTTGGCCGTAGGCGCCAAACGGGCTGGTGCCGCCTGTGCCAATCCACTTGCTGCCGCCTTCGTGGCGTTCCTTTTGCTCTTCAAAACGCTTTTTGAGCGTTTCCATGAGCTCGTCCCAGCCCATTTTTTCGATCTTGGCGCGTTCTTCGGGGCTGAGCTCAAGCTCCAGGTTCTTGCGCAGCCACTCCAGCGGGATGTCCTTGGTGAAGTCGGCCACCATCTCCACACCCTTGAAATAAGCGGCAAAGGCGCGGTCGAACTTGTCGTAGTGCTTTTCGTCCTTGACCAGCGTGGTGCGGCTCAGGTAGTAAAAGTCCTCGATCTTGTAACCGCTGACGTCATCTTCGCTTTCGGGTTCGGGCGCGTTGGGCCCCACCACACCCGCCTTCAGGGCTTCGAGCAGCGTGAGGTATTCCTTGACCGATATCGGCAGCTTGGCCGAGCGCAGGCTGTAGAAGAAGTCAATCAGCACGGTGTCTCTCCAGGTGCAGGTTCAACAAGTTTTGAACAAACCTCAGGCACGCGGTTTGTCCAGCAGGTACAGCAATTGCGCTTTCACCTCGGGCCATTCGCCGCTGCGCAGGCTGTACATCACGGTGTCGCGGATGGTGCCGTCGCGGCGCAGGCCGTGACCACGCAGCACGCCGTCTTTTTTGGCGCCCAGGCGCTCAATTGCATTTTGCGACGCAAAGTTGAAGTTGTCAGTACGCCAGCCCACCACGTGGCAGCCCAGGATTTCAAACGCATGGGTCAGCAAGAGCAGCTTCGCGGTCGTGTTGACGTGCGTGCGCTGGCAGCGTTTGGCGTACCAGGTCCAGCCAATCTCCACGCGTTGGACGGCAGGCACGATGTCGTGGTAACTGGTGCAGCCCAGCACCGTACCGGTCGCGGCGTCGGTAACGGCGAAGGCAAAGCGGTTGCCCGCCTCGCGCATGGCCAGGGCGTCCTCGATGTATTGGCGGGTTTGCTCGGGCTCGGGCACGGACGTGACGCGAATTTTCCAGAGTTCGCCGTCTTGCGCCGCAGCACACAGGCCACTTTCATGGGCCAGCGCCAGGGGCACGAGTTCAATGCCACGGGCTGTCAGCGTTACGGGATCGACGAAAGCCATGTTCAGTTCTCTTTACTTTTTGGTTTTACTGGCCTTGCGCCAGCGCCGGGCCAGCTGCAGGCCCAGACCCCCGCCGATGCCCACCATCACAATGCCGCCCACGCTGGCATTGCTGTAGCCTTGCGCAAAGATGTCCAGACCCAGCAGGCGGCCGATCCAGAAACCCAGCAGGGCGCCACCGACAAAGCCGACGGCATCGGACAGGCCTTCAATCAACAAATTTTTATCCATGGTACGCAGCTCTCAGGTCAGCGGTTGTGCTTTTGCATGAACACCAGCTTTTCAAACAAGGTGACATCCTGCTCGTTCTTGAGCAGGGCGCCGACCAGCGGCGGCACGGCCACTTTATCGTCCTTGCTCTGCAGGGCGTCCAGCGGGATGTCTTCGGCCACCAGCAGCTTGAGCCAGTCCAGCAGTTCGCTGGTGGACGGCTTCTTTTTCAGGCCGGGCAGGTTGCGCACGTCGTAAAACGTTTTCATGGCCGCGGTGAGCAGCTCTTTTTTGAGGCCCGGAAAGTGCACATCCACGATGCTTTGCATGGTGACTGCGTCGGGGAACTTGATGTAGTGAAAGAAGCAGCGGCGCAAAAAGGCGTCCGGCAGTTCTTTTTCGTTGTTCGAGGTGATGAACACCAACGGGCGGTTTTTGGCCTTGATCAACTGGCGCGTTTCGTAGCAATAAAACTCCATGCGGTCGATTTCGCGCAGCAAGTCGTTGGGAAACTCGATGTCCGCCTTGTCGATCTCGTCAATCAGCAGCGCGACCGGCTGCTCGGCCGTGAAGGCCTGCCACAACACGCCCTTGATGATGTAGTTGTTGATGTCCTTGACGCGTTCGCCCCCGTCCACGGTAGAAAGTTGTGAATCGCGCAGGCGGCTCACCGCGTCGTATTCATACAGGCCCTGCTGCGCCTTGGTGGTGGACTTGATGTGCCACTGCAGAAGCGGCATGTCCAGCGCCTGGGCCACCTCCTCGGCCAGCATGGTTTTGCCAGTGCCGGGCTCGCCCTTGACCAGCAAAGGGCGCTTGAGGGTGATGGCCGCGTTCACGGACAGCATCAAATCCTGGGTGGCGACGTAGTTTTTGGTACCTTGGAATTTCATGGTTCTGGCTTGTTGGTGGGAAACAGCACGTAGCGAAGGTGTAGGATTTTGGGCCGATATAATGAACGGTTGATCTATCTCAAACACTGGTTGATTGTCCTCTCAAAATGAACAAATTTTTGCCATCACTGTCCGCTCTGCTTGTCGCTTGTGCGACGGTCTTATCCGCTCACGCCCAAGAGGTCAAGGGTGATGTCAAAGCCGGCGAGAAAAAAATCGCCATGTGCATTGGCTGCCACGGCATTGTGGGCTATCAGGCCAGTTTTCCTGAAATCCACAAGGTCCCCATGATTTCGGGTCAAGGCGCCAAGTACATCGTGTCAGCACTCACCGCCTACAAAAAGGGCGAGCGCAAGCACCCCACCATGCGTGGCGTGGCTGACAACCTGAGCGAGCAGGACATGGCCGATCTGGGTGCTTATTACGAAGCCCACGGCAAGGTTGAAGGTGCGCCCGAGTTGGCCAAGGCCGCGGACGGCAATGCCAAAGTTACCGCATTGCTGGCCAAGGGCGCCTGTATCTCCTGCCATGGCGACAGCTTCAGCAAGCCCATCGACCCCAGCTACCCCAAGATTGCCGGTCAGCACGCCGACTACCTGTTCGTCGCCCTCAAGTCTTACAAGGCTGAGAAGAACCCCCAGGTGGGCCGCTCCAACGGCATCATGGGTGGTGTCGCCAAACAGTTCTCGAACGCAGAACTGAAAGAACTGTCGAGCTACCTGGCCTCTTTGCCGGGTGAACTGAAGACTGTGCCCCAAAGCAAGTTCAAGTAAGCAAGCCCGGTCTCCAAAAAAAAGCCGCTCATTGAGCGGCTTTTTTGCGTCTGAAGAGCGCCGGATGAACTTTGCGTCTCAGTCCCGCGTTGCATGCTGCTGCACGCAGCCGATGTAGGCATCGCCATCGGGCGGGCGCCCGGCGCGCTGGCTTTCCCAGATCATCTGGCCCAGGCAGTCCATGGCTTCATGGTGCGCCGCGTGCAGCGAATTGCGGCGGTGCGTCAGCAGCTCGACCGCCTGGCGAATGCCGCGGGGCTGGTCGATGCTGCACTGCTCGCTGATAGAGAGGTGCATGGACAGGTGCAGGAAGGGGTTGCTCTTGCCTTCCTCGGCCTGCAGCATGGAGGCCAGGGCGGTGTCCACGTCGGCCAGTTCGGCGTGGTACTCAGGATGTTCGTCGATCCACAGGCTTGCTATGGTTTCAATAGCTTCCATCGGTTGACCGGCAAGGGTCTTGGCGTAAACAGAGCAGAAGAAACGGCGAACGTCGGCTTGGGAGGGTGAAAACATGATGGACCGTATTGTCGTGCCCTTCAACGGCGAAAATAGCTTCCATCTCTCAAATACCGATTCCATCTGATGATCTTTCCCCTGATTACCGACCCCTATTTCTACGCCGTCACCATTCCCGCCGTGCTGCTGCTGGGGGTGAGCAAGAGCGGCTTTGGTGCGGGTTTTGGCTCGCTGGCCGTGCCCATGATGGCGCTGGCGGTCACGGTGCCGCAGGCGGCGGCCATTTTGATGCCGGTGTTGCTGGTGATGGATATTCTGGGCATGGCGGCATTCCGCAAGGACTTTGACCTGAAACTGCTGAAGTTTTTGATTCCCTGTGGCCTGGTGGGCATTGTGATTGGCGCGCTGCTATTCAGGGCGCTGGACGCCCACACCGTGGCCGGCATTGTGGGCGTGTTTACCCTGTTGTTCTTGGCGCAGCGCGTGCTGTTTCCGCCCAAGCCGGACAGTGCGCCGCCGCCCCGTTGGCTGGGCGCCTTGCTGACCGCCACGTCCGGGTTCACCAGCTTCATTGCCCATGCAGGTGGCCCGCCGATCAACGCCTACGTGATTCCGCTGCGCATGACGCCCGTGAAGTTCACCGCCACCATGGCCTTCTTTTTCTTCGTCATCAACCTGGCCAAGTGGATTCCCTATGCCTGGCTGGGCCTGCTGGACACGCGCAACATGGCCACCTCCCTGGTGCTGTTGCCGATTGCGCCGATTGGCGTGTGGGTGGGTGTGAAGCTGGCCCGGCGCATCAGCCAGGTGCTGTTTTACCGGCTGCTGTACCTGGGCATGCTGCTGACCGGCATCAAGCTGGTGTGGGATGCGGTGCGCTAGTCGCTATCTAATTTATAGCTACTACCGCAGGTACTACCTGGGCTACAGCCTGGTTTTATCTAAACTCTAGTTGGGACTGCAATGATGCGTCGGCCAGCGGCCGCAGTCGGGCGTAGTCCAGAAGTTCAGCCAGGCGAGCGCCTTTGCTCTGCCATTCATAAACCACATTTTCTGCCAGCAGGACGTAATGCCAGGGCGGTCCCCCACGTTGCTCAGCACTCAATCCATTGATGCGCTCGCACCAGGCCAGCGCGGCTTTCAGCTTGCGCTGGACGTTGGGGTGAATGGTTTGCTGCTGGGCCTTGGTTTCCACCAGATAAACGGCGCCCGCTGTTCGCACCAGAAAGTCGGGTGAATAAAACGCGGGCAAACCGTCGTCTTTGACATAGCGCAGCCGGGCAAAAGTGTGGCGGTTTTCACTGATTTTGCAAAACGCTTCAATTTGTGAGTCGGCTTGAGCCCAGTGAATGAAAGCGCGCTCCAGTCCGCCGTTGCGTGCAGGCCAGGCCAGCCGGGTGTAAATGCACTTGGATACTTCCACCGAATGGCTCTCGCGCATCATCAGGCGTGGCACTTCGCTCAAACGGCGCAAATGCACCTCGGTCTGGCCGGTAATGTGCTTTTGCTCCGACTCCAGCAGCGCCACGGCAAACACCTTGGTGATGTGATCGACCACCGGTTGCAGCAATAGCACACGCCAGTTTTCACCATCGAGCGGGTTGAAGGCAGCGTCAAACAACTGGGTCCAGATGTAGTCGTCCAGCCAGCCGGTCAACTCGGCGGTGTTGACCTGCAAATAAGGCTTGGCCAGATGCGTCGCCACCTTGTTGCCTTTGGGCACCGGTTCACTCAGCGCCTGGCTGATGCGCCGCGTCAGGCGCGACAAATATTCGTTGTAGCCGCCAACGTTCATCACCGCGCCATCCACCCGGTAGTCACCGAACAGCGTGGCGCTTTGCAGGTCTTGTGAGATAAAGGTGTCGCCCTTGCCCAGCAACCCGGTGAGTTGCGCCACCGTCATGGCGGTGAAAGCGGGTAGGGCAGTGAGGTCCAGCGCATGGTGGTCCCGCACTTCGTCTGCCTCTTGCAGGATGAACGGAATACCGAAATCAAATGCCTCAAAACCCTCACGCAGTTCTGCCGCCATGACGTCGCCGGTGCTCGACGTGTCGTCCATGTCGTCGCCGGTGGTGCCTGCCAGACCTTCCTTGATCAGATCGTCATAAAACGACTGAAAGGCTGGGTGCTCCACGATCGACAGCACATCCAGCAAGCTGCCGGGCTCTTGCCCCGCATTGATGCGTTCGCGGTTTTCGCGTTTGAGGTCGGTGTATTCGTCGTCACGCCACATCAGGCGCAGGCCCCGGCCAATGGTTTGCTCCAGCAGAATCTGCGCTTGTGATGAGCGCAGCGGCACGATCACGCAGATGTTGTTCACGTCAAAACCCTCGCGCAGCATCAGCACGCTGACGATCACGCGCGGCGTGGCGTGGTGATCGACACTGAACAGGCGCTGGCGCACCGGTGCCCAGTCCTTCTCGCCCAGCTCGGCTTTCTTGCCCGAGTCGATGGTCATCACCTCGTCCAAGCCCAGCCCTTCCTGATCTTGCAAAAAGGCGGCCACCAGGGGTGACACGCTGGTGTCTTCGCACACCACCAGCATCTTGGGGTGGCGCTCCATGTCGATCCGGGCAAAGTCCGCTTCCAGCTTGCGCAGCTTCTTCAGCCCGGCGCGCAGCATCACGCGCTGGCCTTCGCTCAAGGCCGGGTTGCCCTGTTCATCACGCTCGGCCTTGAACTCCAAAGGGAGTGCGCCAATCTCCTTGCGCCGATCCAGCACCAGCGACTTGACCAGCCCGGTGCGCATGGCGCTTTTCAGGTCAAAGTCGGTGATGATGTGCGGAAAATACACCTTGCGCTTGTTTTTGCCCGCGCCCACATCGTTGTAAGGGGTTGCAGAAAAGTCCACCTGCACGAATCGCCGCCCCTTGGTTTCGGCAATTTTGGAGAGGCTTTTTTGCCACTCCACCTCGGTGCTTTCGCCCTCGCGTTTGAACTCGTGAATGTGGTGTGCCTCGTCGTTGAACACCATCAGCTCCGGCAAACCGGCCAGAAACTCCAGCACATTGCCGCGTGCGTAGCGCCGGTCCAGCACGTCCAGGCTGTTGCCGGTGGCACGGCCGGGCGTGAGAGGTAGCACGGCATTGATGACCTGCTGTGGCTCCAGCGGCGCGCCCAGGGCTTCGATTTCCTCTACGTCCTCGGTGATATCGCCTTCATTCAACAGATGCCAGTTGGTGATGGCGATCATCCCGTTGCCGGTGGCTTTCAGGCCAATCTCGGTCTTGCTGCACACGTTGCCGCGGACAAAGGTAAACACGGCATCACGATGCGCATCGGGCATGAACAGGTCGGCAAATTGCGCGATATCCGACTTGGCGAAGTCGCGCGAACCATTGCCGCCCTCGATCAGCTTGCCGCAAAACGCGTCCAGCAGCCGCTCGTAAACAATCAGCCCCGGCGCCACAACCATGAACTGGCGCGTAAAACGGGCGTCGTCGATGCCTTCTGCCAGCGCCGCCGTTTTGTTGAGCAGTTGCCAGATCATCAGCGCCTGCAGCACCCAGGTCTTGCCGGTGCCGGTGGCCATCTTGAAGCAGTATTTGGGGTGCGCGTGTTTGGCCTGCGCTACCTCGTTCAACCGTGTGCCGGTCAGCAGCGCGTCGGGCGCGCAAGCCTTGTACAGGTCCAGCAAGGTCCAGTGCGCATGTCCCTGGCCCAGTACCTCATGCGCCACGATGGCGTTCAGAATCGCCTGTTTCTGCCCGGCATGAAAGTTCAGCCCACTGCGTGCCAACACCATGTCTTCGCCAAACCACCACATCAACAGCTCTGCGGTGGTGGGTGTCACCAGCTCCAGAATGTCGGCGGCGCCCGATTCGAGGCCGAGACAGAGCTGGTTGGTTTTGGCGGTCAGGCCGACGGATAGGGCGAGTTGGTTTTCTTTATCAAGCATGTGGTAACCCCTGGGTTTGCTGTTCTGTAAACAGATTGTTTATAATTCGGTGGTGATTGAAAACTTTGCCAATACCGAGACCGAACGTTTATTTGCCACTGGCAAGTCGAGGCGCTTGCCGCCCGACATCCTGCGACGTGCCGTGATGCGGCTGACCCAGCTTGATGCCGCGACGGAGGTTGAAGACTTGCGGCAACCGCCATCCAACCGGCTGGAGGCTTTGTCGGGCGACATGAGTGGCAAATGGAGCATCCGCATCAATGACCGCTGGCGCGTGTGCTTCCGGTTTGAGCGCGGTAATGCACAAGACGTTGAAATCGTGGACTACCACTGAGGAGTGATACAGATGAAGACCAAAACACCCGTGAACGGGCTCCCCGCCATCCACCCCGGCGAATTTTTGCGCGAAACGCTGGAAGATATGGCGATGACGCAGTCTGCTTTTGCCGACGCTATCGGCGTTTCCCCCATGCGCGTGTCGCACCTGCTCCGGGGCGATCGTCCTGTCACTGCTGAACTGGCGTTGCGCTTGGGCCGCGCTCTGGGGCAAACGCCGCAATACTGGCTGAACCTGCAGACCACTTACGACTTGAAGCTGGCGCAGCTTGAACTGAAAGACAGCTTGCTGGCGGTGCGTGAACTGGCTGCAGCGTAAACCTGTCATCTCTAAAAATTCACTCTTCCCGGCATGGTTCACGCGGCCTCCACCGTAGCAACCACCTCCGCCTCAAACCCAAACACATCCACCACCCGCACGCACACCCTGCGCGGGCCAGGCTTGGCTGGGGCGCTCACTACAGCCTGTGTCACCACGCGCAGTGCGTCTTCATCGTTGGCGGTGTTACCCCGATAGTCTTGCCAGACCGAGCGGAACACCTTGCCATCAAAATCCGGGTCTACCGCCCAATACTCGATCAGCGCCAGCGGCTCCTGGTTGATGACAGCCTGCAGCTTGATGCGGTTGGCGTCGTCAAGGTTGATGGCTTCGGGCGACAGCAGCACATAGTTTTTGAGCTTGACGGTGAGCGTGTCGAGTTCGCCAGCCGTCTTGCGTTCAATCGGGTGAATCGTCAGATATTGCAGGCTTGAGAATCGCACCTGACCGCGCAGCTTGTCGATGCCGCCTTTCTTCTTCAGCCGGTCCATCAGGTCGGGCGGAATCACCAGCACTTCGAGCCGCGAGTCGTTCAGCGCGGTGATGGTTTCGCCTATCGAGGGCTCAAAGTTCCAGCCCAGCACCACGACCCGGTCCCAGCCGCCCATCAGGTTGTCGCGCTGCGCAATTGCTTTCTTGAGCGTGGCCGCGCCGGTGAGCTTGTTGGGCGAATCCGCCAGCACCAGCGTTTTGCTACTTTTGCCTGCACCAAACGCCATGCCCGCGATGTGGCCCAAGTTGCGCTGCGGGTTGACGTCCGGCGGCAGCGGCAGTGCGCCGTAGAGTGACAGCACGATTTGCGACAGGTCACCAATGCGAAAGTCCCGCCCCAGCATGGCCTTGGCCGCCTCCACCTGGTAGTCGCCGATGGCCTGGTACAGAAAGGGCTTCGCGTCCTGGTCGATCAAGCGTTTGCGCATGATCATGCAGGCGGGTTTGCCGAGGTCGGTGGTGATCCAGCGGCGACCGAGTTTTTCGGCGACGGCGGCTGTGGTGCCGGAGCCGCCACAGAAATCTGCCACGATGCCGTTCTCCGGGCACGAGGAACGAACGATGCGTTCCAATAGGCTTTCGGGCTTTTGCGTGTCGTAATCAATTCTCTCCGCGACGATTGCTCCCAATCCGCCGAGGCTTTTCAGGTCGTCCCAAATGTCTTGCGTAGGCTTGCCAAGCATCTCATCCAAATAGCGCTTGTACTTTGGCACAGTCCCCGGTTTAGTCTGAATCACTCGACCATCTTTGATGAGCTGGCTCATTTTCTCTTTGCTGTAGCGCCAGTAACGGCTTACACCCATTACCTCGTAATAGGGATTTCCTTTTGTCGCACCGCCAGGACCTTGCAGGTTGTCGAGCCAGTACCGTCGACCTGTCCCTGGCTCAATGTTCTTGTAGTAGGTGTCTTTGTATGCCTGTGTGTACGGAGTGAACTGTTGTGCGAAAAAATATTGTGATGATTTGGAGTAGAAAAATATCGTGTCGTGAAGGCGTCCAAAGTGCGCAGAACCTTGCTTTGAGTCGCTGTGTGCATGGCCGCGCTTCCAGATCAATTGATTGATGAACTGGTCTTTCCCGAAAACCTCATCCAAAACCAGCTTCACGTAATGCCCCACATGCCAGTCCAGATGCACATAGATTGAGCCGGTATCTGCCAGCAGCTCGCGCATCAGGATCAGCCGGAGTGTGATCATGGCCAGATAGGAGGCGGTGCCGTCGCTCCAAGTATCTGAGTAGGCGAATTGCTCGATGACGGTGGGCTTTTGTTCCAGCTCCACACCGGGGAGGGTGACCTTGGTACGGTAGTCGGCCTTGCTGTCAAACGGCGGGTCAATGTAGATCAAATCCACCTTGCCGCGCAGGCTGGGTGTGGTGTCGTCGCCTGCCAGTAGCGCCGCCATGGCCAGCAGATTGTCGCCGTAGATCAAGCGGTTGGCCCAAGGTTGCCCGTCGACGGTGGCATCCCCCAGCATCGGCTGCGGGTTCTCCATCAGGCTGGTTTGGCCGGGGGCGAACACTTCTCGCTGGACCGTGCGCTTTTGTGCCGTTACCCAGTCTTGCACCGCGCTGTCTTTGGCCGGCAGCACGACCTCACGGGTTTGCAGCGACACGCGGTGGCGGCTTTCGAGGTTTTCAAGGATTTTTTCTGCCTCTTCGCGTCCACGTTTGACGATCTCGGGCAGTTGTTCGAGCAGGGATTTGGGCATGAGGGGTGTGTTGACCGCCTTCTGAGCAAGCAGAAACAGTCAATGTAATCATTAGTTACGTAAAAAACGTGACTATACATGTCTGTTCCGTTTGTGCATTGGTTGCCGGATAGCGTAACCTTATGGAAAACGCAAAGAAATTGTTTGCGGATCGGTTACGCGATGCGATGACAGCTGCTGGCTACGAGGCCAAGCCGGCTGTGTTGGAGCGCGAGTTCAACACTCGTTACTGGGGAAAGCCGATGACGCTGCACGGCGTGCGTCGCTGGTTACGCGGTGAGACCTTGCCGACCCACGAAAAATTATTGGTGCTTGCTGAGTGGCTGACGGTTTCACCGCAGCAACTGAACTACGGCGACGAAGTACAGCGCAAGGTTCAGGAGCGCCGAGCCCGATGGGACAGCGGCATTGGCTACCAAGACCGGGATATTTTTGAGGCGTTTCTCAAACTGCCGGTGCCACAGCGCAAGATCATCCGCGAGGTGATTCTGGCCTTTGCCAAAGTCCATGCCAGTGCAGACTCGCCGGATGCTCAGGGCAAGGACTGACTGACGACCAACCTGGGTGGCGCAGGGAGTTGCTCAATGGCTATCAGCAGCCGGTCCGATGACTACGTAAAACGCACGCTCAACGGCGCCATCGACACGTTGTTGACGGTCTACCGCAAGCCGAGCGGACGTTCGTCAACTTCGCCTTGCAATAGAATCAAATGGTCAACGAGCACCGCGATTACCGCGCTTTTGCGTTCTGTATCGGGTCAACATATGCGACCTTCTGCCGGAAATGGTTGGGGGCGTGTTGTGACTTGGCAATTCACCTGCTCTCAATTTCCAAGGACTATCAAATGAATCCCACTGCAGACAAAGAGGAGTTGGACCTCGAAGAGGAGCGTGATGTCGAGGGTGACATGATTAAGACGCCGTTTGATCCCGCGAACGTCGATATCTACGACAAGAAGTTCACTATCAGCGCGCTGCTCGAACGGTTAAAGCATGGGGAGCTCAAGTTAACTCCCGATTTCCAACGGCGAGCCAATCTGTGGGACATCCCCAGAAAGAGCCGCTTGATCGAATCGGTTTTGCTTCGCATTCCGCTGCCGTCGTTTTACTTCAGCGAAGATTCAGCGGGTAACTTTGAAGTAGTCGATGGCTTACAACGCCTATGCGCGATCTTTCATTTTGTTGACCATGCAGTGTTGAATAAGGCAACGGGAGCCAAGCTCAACCCGCTGCGCCTTGAGGGGCTTCAGTACCTGACCGAGAAAGAAGGGACGAGCTTTGCCGAGCTGGAACGTCCATTTCAGCGGCGGATTAATGAACTGGAAATCAACGTCAACGTCATCCGTGCTACGACACCAAAGGCGGTGATGTTCAACGTGTTTGCGCGATTGAACCAAGGCGGCTTACCTTTGGCAGCGCAAGAGATTCGCAATGCGATCTATCCAGGCGCGTGGCGAGGGCATGTTCGGGACATGGCACAAGGTGAAGAGTTCTTGAAGGCGACCGAGAGACGCGTGCCCACAGACCGTCAGCAGGACATGGAGATGGTGCTGCGCTTTGTTGCTCTTTGGGCCTTGGGGGCACCTTTCCAGCGACAGTCGAACCAAGTGTTGGATAAGTTTCTCAACGATTCCGTCGAAGGTCGACTCTCCGGTTGGGATTCGATGAAATGGGACTCCATTCATAGCGCGTTCGTTAAGGGGTTGCACGCCACGAAGGCCATCTTTGGAAAGCATGCTTTTCGCAAGAGTTATGGGACGCAAGGTCGAACACCGATCAATAAGGGGTTGTTCGAATCGCAATTAGTGACTTTGGCCTGCTTGTCCGCATCGGAGATCGAAACCCTCACACAGCGCAAAGGGGTTGTGTCCGAAAAATTTGGCGCGCTGATCACCGGGGCAAATAGATTTAGCACAGGCCTTCGATCAGGCACAGGTCACGCCGAATCATCAAATGCTCGCATCGACGAGTTAACCAAGTTGTTTCGTGAGGTACTCGATGCTTGAATGCCTCACACTGCACAACTTCAAGTCAGCCCGTGACCTTGAGGTGCCGCTCAGCAACCTGACGGTGCTGAGCGGTCTCAATGGCTCGGGCAAGAGCAGTGTGTTGCAAGCGATCAGTCTGGTACGGCAAAGCCTGTTGCTTTCCCAAAGTGTTCGATTGCCCAGCCTCCATTTAAGGGGACCTCTGGTTCAATTGGGTGTTGCCGACGACGTGATCAGCGATCGTGCTGCCGACAACACCATCCAAATCGGGCTCAGAGTTGATGGCCTCCAAACCCATTGGATATCGAACGCGACGGTCGATAGCGATATTTTGCAGATCCAGCTCGATGCGCTTCTCCCTGACCCGGGAGAGTCCTATCTACGCAACTGCCATTTTCAGTTTCTCCAAGCAGATCGATTGACCCCCCAGACTCACTACGAACGAAGTGATTCTTTCAGCCGTGATATTGGATTCCTGGGTGCTCACGGCCAGTTTACGCCCGACTATCTGGCCGAGCATGGTGATAGGCTCGAGGTCAGCCTTGCAAGACGATGTCCTAAAACAGCCAGCGGTTTGCCCAATGGCCTCATGGACCGCATTGTCGCGACCCCGAAGCTCTACGATCAGATTAGTGGATGGATGCAGCACCTGAGCCCCGGCGTCCGATTGGAAGCGGGTCGCTTATCGCAAACGGATCTGGTGTCACTGCGTTTCTCGTATGCGTCAACGGAGATTGCGCAGGGTTCGGGGCGACGGCGCCCATCCAACGTGGGGTTTGGCCTTACATATTGCCTGCCCATCGTGACCGCTTGTTTGGCGGCGCCTCAAGGGGCAGTTCTGTTGCTTGAGAATCCAGAGGCTCACCTGCATCCCCGAGGACAGGCCGCGCTGGGTACGTTGCTTGCGAAGTGCGCTGCGGATGGTGTGCAGATCATCGTCGAGACGCACAGTGACCATGTGCTCAACGGCATCCGTTTGGCTGTCAAACACGGCGAGATTGCAGCCGAGAAAGTACAGCTGTGCAACTTTACGCGTGACCCTGTGACGGGAGACAGCTTTATTGAAACCCCCGTCGTGCTGGCGAATGGTGAGTTGACCGCATGGCCCGAGGGATTTTTTGACGAGTGGGAAAAGAGCCTTGAAGAATTGTTGAGGTAAGCCCGATGGATGCAATAGTTCTTTACTTCAATGAATTGTGTCTTGACAGCGAACCCACAGAAATTGACCAGGATCACCGATGGACTTCAGGTGTGGCGGGCCTAGCTCAGGCGATTGATGGTCTCTTGGCGATCAGGTCTGACGGCACTGTCGCTTTTCCCTCGAGCAGCTTTCATGCCGATTGTGGAGGGTTCCCGCTTCATGTGCGATTCCAGCAGCAACTGCCTAGGGATAACTATCGACGTTTACTGGCACGGGTCAGACATTTATCCGATGACAAAAACGCGCTGGAACGTGAGGTTCATTTTTCTGGGCGCGCGGCTGTTGGGCTGATGCTGGCAGATATGGCCGCCGACGAATGGAATCACGGTTGGGCGGTGAGCTTGTCGCTCCCCAATTCTCCCTGGTTGCAGCACACAGTTGCGGCGCAGCGCTTTGTGCTCAACGATCAGGGAAACTTGAACGGTCCTACTGAGTGCGTTGTCGGCCATCTTTCCAGCTCGGACCATGTACAGCATTGGCAAGCTGAAATCTTGGATTGGGGGGCCACGATAGCGCCTTCATGCGAGCTAGCGGTAATCAACGGACATCCTGTCGTGATGTTCCCCGGTCCCCTTGAACACGGCCCACCTCATGTACATCTATTGGAAAGCCGAGTGTCCCATCGAACGTTAGCGAAGTATCGAATAGACCAGTTTGAGCGGCCCAAGGGACCGCCGGTTTGGGATGCTGAAATGAAGGCATGGATCACAGAACACCGTGAACGGTTGCTGCAATCGTGGAATAGATGCCAGCGTGGCGGACACCCATACGCGCTCGAATAGGCCACCCTGTTGGCGGCTGTGTAAAGCCACACTTTTCTGGCTGTGGGAGCGCGCTCGGAAAGTTATGAATACAGGTCTTCAAGGAGGAAATACAACCTAATCTCGCTCGGACTTGCACTCACGCGCGCTGACTTGCCACGCCGCTGTGCGTCCTCATAGCTCGCCATCCGGAGTTACCCTCGACCGCCACCTCACCGCCAGAAAAGAGCGTTTCTTGACCGCCATTCACACGGCCCTTTCAGAAGCACGACCGGTTTCGAAAAAACGGATCAACTATCTGGAACTGGCTGCACACCGAAGTCTACGAAGGTCTGCATTATTCAAGCCAGACCGGCAGCTTCGGGACATTGGACGAAACCGCTGTCGCGGTAGTCTCCGAGCCGGCGTGTGTGTTTTGCACAGGGGGATGTGCGTGCCTATGTTGTGAATTGAGGCAATTGGCCTCGTTCACAACAGGAGCACAGCC
>NZ_JBWMAW010000046.1:0-1080 GCF_056521395.1 Rhodoferax sp. LS1R11 | reverse complement strand
GCCCCGGTTGATGCGCATGTCATCGACAAAGGGATTCCCACCGCCGGCCTGCTGGCCCAGGTGCTGGTCGCCAAGTTTGCCGACCACTTGCCGCTGTACCGCCAGGAGGCCATCTTCGGTCGTGCCGGATTGGCCATTCCCCGCTCCACACTGGGCGCCTGGGTGGGAAGCTGCGGCGTACAGTTGCAAGCGCTGGTGGACGCCCTGAAGGACGACATCCTCACGCACAGCGTGGTGCACGCAGACGAGACCCCGGTACAGATGCTCAAGCCGGGCAGTGGCAAGACGCACCGGGCCTACCTGTGGGCCTATGCCGCCGGTGCCTTTGAGGACACCAAGGCTGTGGTCTATGACTTCTGCGAGTCACGCGCCGGGGAGAACGCCAAAATCTTCCTGGGGAAATGGCGAGGCAACCTGGTCTGCGATGACTTCAGTGGCTACAAGCAACTGATGACCCAAGGTGTCACCGAGGCGGGCTGTCTGGCCCACGCCCGGCGCAAATTCTTTGACCTGCACGCCAGCAACAAAAGCCAGATCGCACAAAGTGCGCTGGAGCAGATCGGCAGGATTTACGACATCGAGCGGGAAGTCAAAGAGTTCACCCCCGACGAGCGACGACGAATACGCCAGGAAAGATCAAAACCGCTGCTCGATGCCTTGCACCAGTGGATGGTGCTCAATCGGCAAAAGATCGTGGATGGATCAGCTACGGCCAAGGCACTGGACTACAGCCTGCGGCGTTGGGGTGCGCTCACGCGTTTCGTCACCGACGGGCGCCTGCCCGTGGACAACAACCATATCGAGAATCAAATTCGGCCGATTGCCATCGGTCGCAACAACTGGTTGTTCGCAGGATCTCTGCGCGCGGGCCAGCGGGCGGCGGCCGTGATGAGTCTGATCCAAAGCGCCAAGCTCAATGGGCATGACCCGTACGCCTATCTCAAGGATGTCCTGACACGGCTGCCAACGCAACGGGCAAGCCAGATTCATGAACTGCTGCCGCACCGCTGGCAACCACAAAGCTAGCTCGGTAAAGCAGGACTGCAATGCGCAGTCAATATGGGTTCACCGCATGCTTAC